>DMDP01000073.1 GCA_003445475.1 Peptococcaceae bacterium
CACCCATCCCGGGCTGCAGGAGGTAAACTGCGGCAGCACGCCGCCTTTGTTGATCCGCTCCAGAAGCTCGGAGCCTTCTTCCATAATGGTAAGATCGGCCGTGAAGTTGGTGTCGAAGACGGCATCAAAGCCGAGGCGCCGCAGGGCCGCAACCATCTTCCCCGTGATATCCGTACCCGGCGGCAGGCCGAATACTTCTCCAATGGTGACGTGGGTGGCCGGCGCCGTCTGCACCACCACGTGCTTCTCCGGGTCGGCTAAGGCAGCCCAGACCTTATCGGTTTCGTCACGCTCGTAGATGGCCCCCACCGGGCAGACCAGAATACACTGGCCGCACTGCACACAGTTGGTTTCGGCCAGCGGCACCTGCAGGATGGGCAGCACGCCAGGCTCACCATCAACCTTTTTGAACTCGATGGCGCTCACCGTCTGCACCTGCTGGCACACGGTGACGCACCGGCGACAGAGAATGCACTTGTTCGGGTCGCGGATAATGGCTGCGGCAGAGTCGTCGATGGGGTATTGCGGCCGGGTGCGGGGGAAGCGCACCTCCCGGATGTTGAAGGTCGCGGCCAGGTTCTGCAGTTCACAGGAGCCATTCCGTACGCAGGTAGGGCATTCCATGGGGTGGTTGGCGAGGATCATCTCCAGCGTAACCCGGCGCGCCTCGCGCACAGCCGGCGTGTTCGTGCGGACCACCATCCCCGGCGCCACCGGGGTGTTGCAGGCCGTCTTGAACTCGCTTTCGCCCTCCACCTCAACCACGCAGATACGACACGCCCCTATATCGTGGCCGATATCCTTCAGGTAGCAGAGCGTGGGAATCTTGACCCCGATCTTGGCCGCCGCTTCCAAAATGGTTGTTCCTTCCGGGACCTCCACTTTGTAACCGTCGATAGTCAACCGAAGCATCATTATCCCCCCTCAGGACCGTTTAGGCTCCAGCTTTAAAGATGGCCGGGTAACGCTCGAGCAACTCCAACACCAGCGCGCCGCCGATGCGACCGACCCCGCACTTACTGCTCTGCTTCATCGCCCGGCCAATCTCACGAAGCAGAGTTCCTTCAGCCCCCTTTCCTTCCAAGGCAACCCCAACCTGCCGGGTGCCGAGCGCACAAGGCAAACACTCGCCACAGGACTCCCGCCGCACCAGGTCAAAGAAAAACCTGGCCAACTCCACCGCCTGTGCCTCTTTACCACCGCTGGACACGCTAATCGCCCTCCTTATAGATTTTGATTAATTCCGGGGCGTATAATGGGTGTGCAGCAACGCGTGCGACTTGTGGCTTAAGGGTTTTTCCAGGAATTCCTCGTATAGTTTCTTGATCTGCGGGTTCTCGTGCGATTTGCGGTACGGCATGGCTGCGTCCACCCGGTAAATCCCGTCAATGCGCTTCTGCCGGACCGCGGTATCCGTCGGAATCGGCTGGCCGCCGCCGCCGATACACCCGCCCGGGCAGCACATGATCTCGATGAAGTGATAATCTTTGAGTTCGCCCGCCTTGAGTTTCTCCATTATCTGGCGGGCATTACGCAGGCCGTGCCCCACCATAACCTTAACGTTGATGCCGTTCATCGGAACGACCGCTTCTTTGATACCGTCGAGCCCGCGAACAGCGTGGAAATCGATCTGTTCCAGCGTCTTTCCGGTCACCAACTCGTAAGCCGTACGGAGCGCCGCCTCCATCACCCCGCCGGTGGCCCCGAAGATCGCCGCCGCGCCGGTGGAAAGGCCCAGAGGTTCATCGTACTCTTCATCCGGCAAGTTGGGAAAATCGATGCCCGCCTGCTTCAGCATGCGCCCCAGTTCGCGCGAGGTCAGCACCACGTCGACGTCCCGAGCGATCCGGGGGTTATTCCAGTACCTGCTCGCCGCGTTCATTTCCGGACGCTCGGCCTCAAACTTTTTGGCAGTACAGGGCATTACCGAGACGACAAAAATGCTTTCGGGGTCGATGCCCTGCCTCTGGGCGTAGTAGGTCTTGGCCACGGCGCCGAACATTTGCTGGGGCGACTTGCACGTGGAAACGTGCGGCAAAAATTCGGGGTAAAAATGCTCGATAAACTTAATCCACCCGGGGCTGCACGAGGTGAACTGCGGCAGCACGCCGCCTTTCGTCAACCGTTCAATTAGTTCGGAACCTTCCTCCATAATGGTCAGGTCGGCGGCAAAATCGGTGTCGAACACGGCGTCAAAGCCCAGCCGCCGCAGGGCGGCAACCATCTTGCCCACCACCGGCGTACCGGGAGGCAGGCCGAACATGTCGCCGATGGTAACGCGGGTGGCCGGCGCCGTCTGGACCACCACGTGCTTCGTGGGGTCAAGAAGAGCGGTCCAAACCTTATCAGTATCGTCCTTCTCGACAATGGCGGCCGTCGGGCAGACCAGGGCGCACTGCCCGCACTGCACGCAGCGTGTTTCGGCCAGCTTCAGGTTGGCCGGCGGGCCGACGAAGGCATCGAACCCCTGTCCCTGCAACTCGATGGCGCCCACCGTTTGCACGTCGGCACAAACGCTTATGCAGCGATGACAGACGATGCACTTCCGCGGATCACGGACGATGCCACTGGTAGAGTCATCCCGCGGCAAATCCGCGTGCGTGGCGCCGCTCACCCGCACCGCCCGCACGTTCAGCTGCGCGGCCAGCGCCTGCAACTCGCAGTTGCCGTTGCGCACGCACGTCAGGCATTCCATAGGGTGGTCGGACAGGATAAGTTCCAGGGTTGTGCGCCGTGCAGCGCGCAGGGCCGGCGTGTTGGTGCGTACCACCATCCCGTCTTCTACCGGCGTGTTGCAGGCGGTAACGAAATCCTCTTTGCCCTCGACCTCCACGACGCAAATGCGACAGGCTCCTACCTCGTTGATGTTTTCAAGGTAGCATAGAGTTGGAATTCTCACGCCAACGAGGGCCGCGGCCTTCAGGATGCTCGTCCCCTCTTCCACTTCCACCGCTTGCCCGTCAATTGTCACTGTAAGTTTTGCCATCTCTCTCCCTCCCTCGTACCAGTATGGTTCCCAAATGCACATCCACCGGAATCGTTCCGGGGCAGCTTCCCGACGCGTGGGTTATAAATTCTTCGCGCCGGCAAAGAACTGTGCCGGCCACCAGCTTTCCGGCCAACCTGCCCAGATCGCATTTCGCAGAGGAGCCGACCAGCCTGGCCATTTTACCTAATTGTTCCAGGACAAGAAGATCTGCCGTTCGCCCTCGTAAAACTTTGTCTACAAGGTCCAGCATGCGGCGCGTGCCTACCCGACAGGGAACACAGTTGCCGCAGGAGTTTTCCTGAACCAGTTCCAGGAGTAACCTGGTGATCTCTACCCAACAGATGTTCCGCGGCCACGTGTGGCCTATCAGATCGCGCATTACCGAAAATATCCGCGACAGAGCCGGGTCCGCAAAACCCGGCCACGTACAGGGCGCGATGACCCGGGCCACACCCACCACTTCCGCTCCGCCCTCATCGAGGCCCAAGAAGTAACACTTTAGCGGTATCCTGACTCCTGCCCGGTTGGCGGCATCCAAGATAGCGGTTGTCGGTGCTACCTCCGGCCAAGGTGCGCTTCCGCAAAGCACGTCAACTGCCTCCGCCTACCACGGCCTGCCAGCCCGGGTTAGGTTCCACGGTGCCGGGACAGCGGCCACTAAGATGCGCTTCAAAGTCGTCTCGACAGCATCTGACCGCGTTAGCGACTATCTTGCCCGCCATGCGACCGAGGTCGCACCTCGCGGCGGGTCCCATAGCCTCGCCCAGCGCCTCCAGAAGGGCGAGTTCGTGCGCGTCCGTTTTGCCTGCAGCCACCCGCTCCAGAATCTCCAGGAGACGCCTGGTTCCTATCCGGCACGGAATGCACAAGGCGCACGATTCTTTCTGGGCGAACGCCACGAAATACCTGGCAAGGTCCACCATGCAAACGCTCTCCTCCAGAACCAGTTTCCCCACCGATCCAACGACCGTTGCCACCCGCGCCAGTGCTTGGTAGTCAACACCAAACGCCTGAAGAGAGTTAGGGCCCAGTTCCCGCAGGCGGGTCGTGAAATCGGTGACCGTCGCGGCAAATTTAGCCCCTTCGGACGCGGACACCCATTCCAGCCGCACCCGCTCACGCTCGAGGCCCAACCAGTCAAGAAGCCGGTGGAGGACCTTCACCCGACGCTCTGCGTAGTAATTACCTCTGACATAATGGCAGTCACCGGGGTGGCATCCTCCCACAAACACGCCATCGGCACCACAGAAGAGCGCCTTGAGGATGAACGCCGGATCGACCCGCCCCGAGCAAGGCACCCTGATAATGTGGATGTTGGGCGGGTAGCTGTACCGCAGGGAACCGGCCAGGTCGGCCCCGGCATAGCTGCACCAGTTACAAAGGAAAGCGATGATCCTGGGTTCGAAATCCGCAGGCATTGTCCTTGACACCTCCTTTAGCATCTTTGCACGAGCCCACACACCCCACGAGTTTGGTTCCGTTTCACCCCCCTCAAAAAACAAGGACCACGAAAGCCTTCCGCGCCTTCCGGCAGACCTTCGTGGTCGCTTCATTCGCACTATACGGTTGTTGGGCCGAACCCTCAACCAGAATAGCTTCGTACTATAATTGTTTATCTTTTTCGCGGTGGCCGCAGAACTTCCTGCCGGACGCCGAAAAAAATTTTGCTTGACCTCCAACCGGCCAACATATAGAATTTAACTAGCAAACAGAAACCGCGAAGGTTTACCCGGTAGCGCGGGGCGTTTCAGAAACCAGGAGGGCCACGGAGGTCCTGCCTCTCACGAAGAAGGGGGCAACCTGTCCGCGGCCTTTTCTGTTTGGTGTCGCTGCGGAAAACGTCGAAAACTCCGTCCGGTTGGGAGACTATGAAACAGGATGCGCGTTATCGTCATCGACGGGCAGGGTGGGGGAATCGGCAAACTTCTGGTGGAAAAGCTGCGCCGTGCCCTCCCGGGTGAAGAGGTGGAAATTATTGCTCTAGGGACAAACGCGGTTGCCACGGCTGCAATGTTGAAGGCCGGAGCCAACGACGGGGCCACCGGGGAAAACGCGGTAGTCCAAACCGTTTCCCGCGCCGACGTTGTCGTGGGCACTCTGAGCGTGGTGGTGGCACACGGCATGATGGGCGAGATCACCCCGGCTATGGCCGAAGCCGTAGCCAGGAGTCCGGCATCGAAAATACTCCTGCACCTTAACCGCGCCGGGGTTGAAATTGTCGGGGCGTCCGCCGAGCCACTCCCACATCTGGTAGATATGCTGGTGGAACGGGTTAAGACCCACCTGTACCAGACCGACACGGCACGCGGCAAGGCAGCACGTTAGAGATTGCCCGGCTCGTAGAAGATTCGTAGAACAATCGTTAATTCTCGGGAAGAAAGACCACGAAGGTCTGACCTTACGTGGTTTTTTTCTGTCATTCGGCAATCGGAGACGACTAAATCTATAGTGAACGTCCTGCGGCGAGGGGTTCAGCCTGAAGGCAAGGGACGGGCAAAACCAAGTCCATCCCTTGCCGGGGTGGGCTGCCTGTTTTTCGGAGGAGGCAGAATGGAGACGCGCATCGGGGTAATAGGCATCGTGGTGAAGGAGCGGCGCAAAATGGCCCCAAAGGTCAACGAAATTTTGAGCATGCACGCCGATATTATCGTCGGCCGCATGGGGATCCCGTACAGGGAGAAAAACCTTTCGGTCATCGCGCTGATCGTGGACGGCACGACCGACGCGGTCGGCGCCCTGACGGGAAAACTCGGGGCACTACCGGGAGTCACGGTAAAAAGTGCCCTCACGAGGAGGGACGCCTGATCTTGCCAGGGGAACAAAGCCCCGGTTTTCGCAAAGAGAAGGATCTTCTGGGCGAGATGCCCGTTTCTTCTACCGCCTATTACGGCATCCATACCCTGCGGGCACAGGAGAACTTTGCCGTCTCCGGCATTACGGTCCACCCGGACCTCATCTGGGCGCTGGCGGTGGTCAAGAAAGCGGCGGCCCTGGCCAACCTGGAACTCGGCCTCCTCGATACCCGCCGCGGAGCGGCCATCGCGCAGGCGGCAGAGGAACTGGCCGCGGGGAGGTGGCGCGACCAAATCGTGGTCGACGCCTTCCAGGGCGGCGCGGGCACCTCAACCAACATGAACGTCAACGAGGTGATTGCCAACCGGGCGATCGAGTTGCTCGGCGGCAAAAAGGGCGACTACGCGCTCGTTCACCCTCTGGACCACGTTAACCTGGGGCAGTCCACTAATGACGTTTACCCCACGGCGCTGCGGGTCGCCGCCATCAGGCTGGTGCGGGAACTCGCCCAGGGGACGGCGAAGCTGCAGGGTGCGTTGCAAGCCAAGGAGAAGGAGTTCGCCGCCATTCTGAAGATCGGCCGTACCGAGATGCAGGATGCCGTCCCGGTCACCCTCGGTCAGGAGTTCGGCGCCTGGGCCGAGGCGGTGGCGCGCGACTGGTGGCGTCTTTACAAGGCGGAGGAGCGACTGCGGCAGGTCAATCTCGGCGGCACGGCGGTCGGAACCGGCCTGAATGCCAACCGGCGGTATATCTACCGTGTTATCGAAATCCTGCGGGAGTTAACCGGTTTCGGGCTGGCGCGCGCGGAGAACGCCTTCGAGGCCACACAAAACGCCGACGTATTTGCGGAAGTCTCCGGCTTCCTGAAGGCGGCCGCGGTCAACCTGGCCAAAATCGCGGGGGATTTGCGTCTGCTCTCGTCCGGCCCCCGGGCGGGTCTCGCCGAAATCAGGCTCCCCGAGGTGCAGGCCGGCTCATCCATCATGCCCGGCAAGGTTAACCCGGTTATTCCGGAAATGGTGACGCAGGTCGCCTACCAGGTGATGGCCAACGACGTGGCCATCAACATGGCCGCCGCGTCCGGACAACTTGAGCTAAACGCCTTTCTGCCCCTGATCGCCCACAATCTCCTCCAGTCGCTGACGCTTCTGACCAACACCGTTAACCTTTTCGCCGATAGATGTATCCAGGGCATTCAGGCCGATGCCGCCCGCTGCCGGGAACTGCTGGACGCCAGCCAAGGCGTGATTACGGCCTTCGTTCCCTACATCGGGTACGAGAAGGCCACCGATCTGGTGCTCAAGGCGACGGCAACCCGGCGGCCGGTGGCCGATCTCCTGGTCGAAGAGGGGTTGTTCTCTCCCGACGAGATCGAGGCTATACTGCGTCCCGAGGAACTGACCACGCCGGGTATCGCCGGAGCGCGTTATTTCCGACAGAAGCGAGGTGATGGGTCGTCGAGGACCAGGGCAGGTTTGCCGGCAAAATAATCTTTTTGAAAGGAGAGATAAAGCGTGTTGTCCCCGGAAGAGCGAAGCTGGCGCGAGCAGCGCATGACCGTAATCAGAAAGTACGAAGAAACCGAAAGGCGGGCGGACTTCATAAACGACGAGGAAATCTGGCGCGTCCTCGAAAGCAAGGCCCATCCCGCCCGCACGGAGGTCGAAGAAGTTCTGGCCAAGACGCGGGAATTGAAGGGTCTAACGCCGGAAGAGGCGGCGGTGCTGATCAACTGCCGCGACCCCGAGCTTCTGGAGGAAATTTTCGCCACCGCGCGCTGGATTAAAGAACAGGTGTACGGCAACCGGATCGTCCTCTTTGCGCCGCTATACATTTCCAGCCCGTGCGTGAACAACTGCGCCTACTGCGGCTTTCGCCACACCAACGACGCGGTAACCAAGAGAACCCTCTCGACGGAGGAACTGGAGGACGAGGTAAGGATCCTCACCTCGAAGGGTCACAAGCGCCTGATCGTGGTCTACGGGGAGCACCCGGTCAGCGACATTGACTTTATGTGCCACACCATCGAAAAGATTTACCAGACCAGGAACGGGCGCGGGGAGATCAGGCGGGTAAACGTAAATGCGGCGCCGCTGACGGTGGAGGAATACCGGCAACTCAAAGAGGTCGGTATCGGCACCTTCCAGGTCTTCCAGGAGACCTATCACCACGAGACCTACCGGAAGATGCACCCGGCCAACACCCCCAAAGGCTCATACCGCTGGCGCCTTTTCGCCCTGCACCGCGCCCAGGAGGCAGGCATCGACGATGTCGCCATCGGCGCCCTTTTTGGTCTTTACGACTGGCGCTTCGAGGTTCTGGGTCTCATCTACCACGCCATGGACCTCGAGCGGGAGTTCGGCGTGGGGCCGCATACCATTTCCTTCCCCCGGCTTGAGCCGGCGTTGAACACCCCGCTCACCACCGGCTCACCGTACCTGGTTAGCGATGACGACTTGAAGAAAATAATCGCCATCTTGCGCTGTGCCGTCCCCTATACCGGCCTCATCCTGACCTGCCGGGAGCGCCCGGAACTGCGCCGGGAACTTATCAGGCTCGGCGTCTCGCAGACCGACGGCGGCTCCCGCATCGCCGTGGGCGGGTACGCCGAAATGGAGCGCGAACACATCCCGGACCGCGAGCAGTTCCAACTGGGCGACACCCGCTCCCTCGACGCCTTCATCTACGAACTCTGCCGGGACGGCTACATCCCCTCCTTCTGCACCGCCGGCTACCGTTCCGGGCGGACGGGGTGTCATTTCATGTCCTTCGCCAAGAAGGGCCTGGTGAAAAACTTCTGTACCCCCAACGCCGTGCTCACCTTCAAGGAGTATCTCCTGGACTACGCTTCGCCCGCGACCCGCGAGCTGGGCGAGCAGGTCATCGACCGGTACCTGGAGGCGTTCGCTCGGCAGATGCCGCGGCGTGCAGAAGCGTTGAAGGGGATGTTAGCCCGGCTGGAGGTTGGCGAACGTGACCTGTACTTCTGAGGCGCGAAGCGGGACGTCCGGCAACTGGCGAAAACTGCCAGACGCAACACTTTCCGGGGAAGGGCTGCTCCAGGCGCTGCAGGAGGCAGCCGCCCGTGCGTGCGCAGCATACGGCGTGCCCAAGATTTACTTCGCGCTGGCGCTCGGGAAGCGGCTCCACTACCTCACGGGGTACGGCAAGGAAACCTATCTTCCGGCTACCAGGGAACCCCTGGGGCACGGCATATGGGTCTTCATCGAGGGGGGCGAGCATCTGACGGCGGCCCAAAGGGAAGAGCTTGTCGGCACCTTGAGGTCATTAGCTGGGATTTGCCGTGAACAGTGGCGGGGGGGGAAGGGCCCGCCCTCCGGGCCGCGCACGACAGGAGAGGGGGGGGAGCGGGGGGCCCCCCCCCCCCCCCCCCCCGCCCGCGTTAGGAACCCGAAATTCCAAATACTTCCCCCCGGCTCCCCCCTTCACACCACCCCGCCACAGCAATAAACCATGAC
>DMDP01000054.1 GCA_003445475.1 Peptococcaceae bacterium
ATCTCCTCTCTTTCCCTACCCGCCGCTCTTCCGATCGGGAGACGCTGTGGAGCGCTACCGGGCGGCGCGGTATGGACGGTCGCGCACCGCCGTAGAGGCTCTGCGGGAGGACCTCTACCGGCGTGTCGTCGAGCGGATGCGCCGGGCGCCCCTCGGGCAGAGGCTTTTCACCCTTACCGCGCCCACCGGCGCGGGCAAGACCCTTGCCGGTCTCGGTGCTGCCTTCTGCCTGCGCGAGCGGCTTGCCGGGGTGCGGGGCATCCCGCCCCGCATTATCTACGCCCTGCCCTTTACGAGTATTGTCGACCAGACCTTCGCCGTTGGGGAGGAAGTCCTACGGGTGGCGCTGCCCATACCGGAGGGGCCGGTCCCCACCTCCCTGCTCCTGAAGCACCACCACCTGGCCGATTTAACTTACCGGCGAGCCGGAAGCGATGACGCGGAACGCTCTCTGGATGAAGCACTTTTACTCATCGAGTCCTGGCAGAGTGAGGTCGTGGTCACCACCTTTGTGCAGCTTTTTTGCACGCTGGTGGGGTATGAGAACCGAATGCTGAAAAAATTCCACCGGTTGGGCGGGGCCGTAGTCATCCTGGACGAAGTGCAGAATATCCCGGTGGAGTACTGGCCGCTCGTTGAAGAGAGTCTGCGGCAGGCCTGCGCGCATCTCGATTTGCGGGTTATCTTGATGACGGCCACACGCCCGGAGTGGTTTGGTCCGGGCGAGGCTCTGGAACTGGCGGGAGATGCGGAAACCGTGCGGCGGCAGTTTGCGGCCTTAAACCGGGTGAGACTTACGGCCGACACTACGCCGCGCACCGTTGAAGAGGCGGCAGCCGCTTTCCTTGACCAATACAATGAGGGACTGTCGTACCTCGTGGTACTGAATACGATCAGGAGTTCAATTGCCTTCTACAGCATACTTCGGGACGCGTGGCGTGGGCGTGGGCCGGTGCTTTATTACCTTTCCACGAACATTGTCCCGGCAGAGCGGGAACGCCGCCTGGCCGAAATCCGGGAACGTCTGGCGCGGGGCGAAAAGCCCGTCGTGGTGTCCACGCAGGTAGTGGAGGCGGGCGTGGACCTGGACTTCGACGAAGTTTGGCGCGACCTTGGCCCGGTCGACGCCGTCGTGCAGGTTGCCGGGCGTTGCAACCGGCATTTCCGTCGGGAACAGGGCCAGGTGCGGCTCGTGCACCTGGTAGACGAGGGCGGCGAAGGGGGCCGCTCCCTGGCCGTGCATGTTTATGGTAAGATTCACAGCGTAGCTGCGCGGCGCCTTTTTGCGAGTCGGCCGTGCCTTGCCGAACCCGAATTCTTCGAGGTTGTGGCCGAGTATTTCCGCGCCGTGCGCCAGAGTAAATCGGCAGCCGAGAGCGAGGCTATCTTGCAGGCTATGGCCGCCCTTCGCTTTACGAAGAGGGGGGCCGATGAGGACCTAAAGAGTGTCGGCGACTTTGCCCTCATCCGCGAACTGCCGCGGTACGTCGAGGTTTTCGTCTGTACCGATGCTCGTGCCGAGGAGATCTGGAACCGGTACCAGGCTACCGTAGCGCAGGAGCGGGATCTGCGCCGGCGATGGGCGGCTTTTCTTGAGGTCAAGCGTGATTTCCGGCGCTACCTCTTGTCCGTTCCGGCCGAGCTGTTACTCCACCGGTTGCCGGGCGACGCGCATCCGCCTGTGATTCCCACATATCTTGTCGACGAATTTTACGATGAGGAAACGGGCTTCAGGCGGATCGAGCACGAGGGAGCGCTGATCTATTAATTACGGTGGCGGTGAAGGCACTATGGGTGCGGAAGTGCGCGTGGTCGGTAGTTATGTTCAGGCTTATCTTATTTGTCCCCGACAGGTGTGGCTCGTGTCCCGGCAGATTTGCCCCGACGAGGATAATGTCTACCTAGAGCTGGGCCGCCTCATCGGTGCCCAGGCCTACGGGCGCGAGCGCAAAGAGGTGCGCCTTGAGCACCTGAGCATCGACCTCGTGCGGCGCGGTGGACGTGATTTTATCGTAGGCGAGGTCAAGAAATCGTCGCGCGCCCGGGAAGCCGCGCGGATGCAGCTTGCTTTTTATCTCTACGAATTGCGGGAAATGGGGATCGAAGCGGAGGGCGAATTGCTTTTTCCCGAAGAGCGACGGCGGGAGCGCTTGATTCTTGACGAGAACCTGGCGCGGGAGGTTGAAAACTTGAAGGCCCGCATTCTCGCGCTGATCTGCCGGGACCAAGCCCCTCCGCCGGAGAAAGTCCGTTTCTGCGGCAAGTGTGCGTACGCCGAATTTTGCTGGGCTTAGGAAGGCGGCAAAAGGAGGCCGAAACCGTGCAAAAGACGCTGTACCTTTTCGCGAGCGGCCGGCTCCGGCGCAAGGACAACACCATCTGCGTAGAGAGCGAAGAGGGAACAAAATACTTCCCGGTCGTGAGTCTGAGGGACATTTTCGTGTTCGGCGAAGTCGACCTGAACAAGAAGCTTCTCGAGTTTATGGAGGAGAACGAGATCGTCCTGCACTTTTTCGGATACTACGGCAACTACGTGGGAAGCTTCTACCCGCGGGAGCATTACAATTCCGGGTACGTAATTCTCCGGCAGGCGGAGCACTACCTGGATCCCGCGCGTCGCCTGGGACGGGGCCGGAAGTTCGTAGACAGATCGGAAAAGCGTCGTGTAGGGGAAGAGGGGAAAACTCGGCGGGCGCCGGATCATTAAAA
>DMDP01000084.1 GCA_003445475.1 Peptococcaceae bacterium
CGAAGGACACGCTGGTCTGATAGCCTTGCGTGTTAGTAAGAAAAAAGAGGAAAAACGCGCTTCTCGTGGAAGAAAGAGTCCAAACCTCAGGTGACGGGAGGCATCTCGGTGAATCTCGACCATTTTCTTGATCACGAGTTGGGGGAAGAGCGCCGGGAGTTGCTGGAGAAGAAGCGGCAGGCTTCGGCGCACCAGGCGAAGCTCGAACGGGCGCTGCGCGACGGCGATCTGGAACAGGCCCAGCGGACAATAGGCTGGCTGGAAGCCGCCCTGGCCAAACAGCAAGAGACGCTGGCCGCCCTGAAAGGGAAACTCCCGGGGTTCGATGTGGCGACCTACCTCCGGGAAGAGTTTGAGGCGGGTTTCCTTGCCGCCTGCCAGTCGCACGGGTTGAAGGTAACCGGCAGTTTTCCCGCCTACGAGGTCTTCCCCTTCCGGGTGCGGGTCTTTCCCGAGCGGGGCACCATCGAGGTCAACGAGCGCGTGCTGCGCCTGCTGCGCCCCAGAGCGCTGGCGGGGTATCTGAAGGCGGCGCGGGACCGCCTTTACAGGGAAAACTTCAACGCGGCCAAGTTCGTCAACACCCTGGCGCGGGCTTACGACACCCTGCTGGCCGTCCGCCGGGCCGAACAGGGGATCGATCTTCCTCCGGGCACGGACATACCTCTCCACGACATCTACGAGCAACTCACGCTCCTGCCCGCGCATAAACGGCAGTACCCGCGTAACATGTTCGCCTTTGACCTGCATCGCCTCTTTGTGGCCGATGTCTTTACCACTTCCGACGGACGCCGGCTTGAGTTCGGCGATACGCGGCAGCGCGGTAAGGCCGTCGTGGTGTACGACGCCCAGGGGCGCGAGCACCGCTTCGGGAGTCTGCGTTTTACCGCCGGGGGTGATTCCCGGTGATTCCTTCCCTGATTCACTTCTGGGTTGATCAGTATCTTGCCGGGTACATCCGCGCCGGTGGAAGTAAGATCAAACTAGTTACCGCCCGCGACGCAGCCACGGTAAACGGCTTCCTGCGGATGGCCGAGCGGGTGGCAGCGGAGCAAGGTTACATCACGGCCTTTGTGGACGCTGCCGCCGTTGCCAGGGTGAACGTATTCACGAACATCTACCAGGCACTGGTCCGCGAACTTGATCTCGGGGCGCTCATCCGTGATTACTGCCGCCGTGTGGTTCGCCTACTGGGCTACAATCCCGACGAGATCCCGAAGGAAACCGCTTTCGCCGACTGGGCCAGCGAGGCGAGGGGGCGGGATCTTGTGATTTTGCAGCGCGAGATACGGGAACGCCTGGAAGAAGATCTTTTCCGCAACCGGATGGTTAACCGCACTTTTGCTACCGTTGTGCTGCAATTGGCCGCGGACGAGTTGCGGGCAAAGGAGAAGAGGCTTACCGGGGAAGAGAAAGGCCTGCTTTACGGCTGGATGCGGGCAGAAGCCGTATCCCTCCGCGATCTCAAGAAGTTCCACGTTTTCTCCAAGATCGACCGTTACAACGCACGCTTGATGCTGCGCTCTCTGGTCAAACTGGCACGCCTGGCGGGGAAGGAAGGGCTTTTTCTGGCCGTGGGCGGGCTCGAAGTGTTGCTCGCGCGCAAGGAAAACAGGCGGCCGCTGTACAGCAGGGCGGCGCGGGAGGAGTTTTACGAAAGCGTAAGACAGTTGATCGATGAGATAGACACCCTGGATCACTTGATGGTCGTTCTTGGTTTTCAACGGGAATTGGCTGACGATATGCTTGCCGGGCTCAAGTCCTACGAAGCTTTGTGGCTGCGCATCCAGCACGAGGTTGCAGGCAGGCGACCTAACCTATTTCGGGATTTCCTGGATCTCGACGAGGTGGCCGCGTCCACGGACGCGGGCGCGTCGCCCGAAGGGGGTGCTGCCGTTGCAGAAGTTTGAGGCGGTTCGCGTTATCGAAGCGCTGCGCTCGGGTATCTCCTCCCGGCATCTTTCGGCCATCTTCTCCTACGGGCGCGAGGGGCTCCTGGAGAAGATACAGCGGGATCTCGACGCCGTAGCCGGGGACGAAAGTTTACGGGCGATGGTATTAAAAGGCGATTACGGTGAGGGGAAAACGCACCTCTTGAACGTTGTTTTCAACCGTGCGCAGGAGCAGAATTTTGCAGTCAGCTTCGTCGTCCTCAGCAAGGAGACCCCGTTCGGCCGTCTCGACCGCGTATACCCGAAGGTGGTTGCCGGCACTTACCTTCCTGGCGAGGTAGAACCGGGCATTGAGGCTCTACTGCGGGATGTCCGTCCGGGAAGCGCCATCGCGGATGAAATCCTCACTTTTGCGCGGCACGAGTTGCATTCGAAGGTGTTTCGCGTTCTCGAGAATTATTTCGAAGCCGGGGACACGCAAGACCTACACGACCTTGCCGGCGACCTGGCCGGGCAGTGGCTGCCCGTCGACCAGTTGAAGGCGGTGCACAAAAGGAACTTTGGGCGCTCTGCGAAGATCGAGAGGTTCCGGCCGAAACTGGACGTGTGGAACTATTTCCGGCTGCTGGCCTATCTCATAAAGCGACGGGGGTGCGCCGGCTGGGTCATCCTTTTTGACGAGTTCGAGCTTGTGGGCACCCTGGGGATTGCCGCTCGCGCCGACGCTTACAGCAACCTGGGGCGGTTCCTCTTCCCGGAAGAGGCGGATTCCCTGGTTTCAACTTACGTTGTTTTTAGCGTTGCCTCGAGATTCTGGCCGGATGTTCTGTTGCGCAGCCGGCGGCCGGACATCGACGAGGTGCCGCGCCGGCTGCTCGCAAAAGGGGAACCACACCGGGCAGACCTCGTCCGGAGGGTGTTGAACACTCTTTTGCAGGATGCGGTTGCACTCGAGACGCTGCCGGCAGGGGAGGTGCGACGGATGCTGGCGGCGGTGCAGGACTTTCACGCCAACGCCTACGGCTGGGAACCGAAGGCGGACCTTGACGCGATCCTGGAGGCCACCAGGCACGCCCGCCTGCGGACCAAGATCCGCTATGCCCTGGAATACCTTGACCTAAAGTACCTTTACGGGGAGGAACCCCTGTTGCTGGCAGAGACCCCCGGGGAACCGGCGCTGGATGAGGCCGCGGCCACGGGGGACGCGGCGGCA
>DMDP01000004.1 GCA_003445475.1 Peptococcaceae bacterium
AACCCAGCAGCCCTTAGGGGGCAAAGCCCAGTTTGGCGGGCAGCGCTTCGGTGAGATGGAGGTGTGGGCGCTCGAGGCCTACGGCGCGGCGTACACCCTGCAGGAGATTCTTACGGTCAAGTCGGACGACGTGATCGGGCGCGTGAAGACGTACGAGGCGATCGTCAAAGGCGAAAACGTGCCCGAGCCGGGTGTCCCCGAGTCGTTCAAGGTTCTCATCAAGGAACTCCAGAGCCTCGGCCTGGACGTCAAGGTGCTGGCCGAGGACGACCAGGAAATCGAGATCAAGGAAATCGACGAGGACGTCATGGACACCGGCAAGGAACTGGAACTGCTGGTGCCCGAAGCGCCGGTGCTGGAGCACCCGGAAGAACCGGAGGATGAAGAAGACGCGGAGGACGGCGAGATCGACGCGGACGAGGAGGAGCTTCCCGACAGGGAGCACGAGATAGCCGCCGGCGAGGGGGACGAACTCGGGGATTTCCCGTTTGAAGAGGAGGAGGCAAAAGAGTTACCTTAGAGTTTGACGGCACTCTCCTGGATGCAGGAACAAGGCGTTTTAAAATCAGGAGGGATGACGAGGGGTGTTGGACCTGAGCAATTTCGACCGCATTCGCATTGGGCTGGCTTCACCGGAGCAGATTCGGGCCTGGTCTCACGGGGAGGTCAAGAAGCCGGAGACCATCAACTACCGCACACTCAAACCGGAGCGGGACGGCCTTTTCTGCGAGCGCATTTTCGGCCCGACCCGCGACTGGGAGTGCCATTGCGGCAAGTACAAGCGGGTGCGCTACAAGGGTGTCATCTGCGACCGGTGCGGTGTGGAGGTCACCCGATCGAAGGTGCGCCGCGAACGTCTGGGCCACATCGAACTGGCGGCACCGGTTTCCCATATATGGTATTTTAAAGGAATTCCTTCGCGCATGGGGCTCCTGCTTGACATGTCGCCCCGGGCGCTGGAGAAGGTGCTCTACTTCGTTTCGTACATCGTCCTGGACGGCGGCGATACCCCGCTGATTAAGAAGCAACTGCTTACCGAGCAGGAGTACCGGGAATACCGGGAAAAATACGGCAACGCCTTTAAGGCCGGGATGGGGGCCGAGGCGATCAAACAACTCCTGGAGGAAATAGACCTCGACGAGCTGGCGGAGGAACTGCGCAAAGAAGTACAAGAAACCAGCGGCCAGCGGCGCATTCGCGCCATCCGGCGGCTGGAGGTTGTAGAGGCGTTCCGCAAGTCCGGAAACCGCCCGGAATGGATGATCCTGGAAGTACTGCCCGTCATCCCGCCGGAGTTGCGGCCGATGGTGCAGCTGGACGGGGGGCGTTTCGCCACCTCGGACCTCAACGACCTGTACCGGCGGGTAATCAACCGCAACAACCGTCTGAAGCGCCTTCTTGAACTGGGCGCGCCGGACATTATCGTGCGCAACGAGAAACGCATGCTGCAGGAGGCGGTGGACGCCCTCATCGACAACGGGCGGCGGGGCCGTCCGGTGACCGGGCCCGGCAACCGTCCGCTGAAGTCTTTGAGCGACATGCTCAAGGGCAAGCAGGGGCGCTTCCGCCAGAACCTGCTCGGCAAGCGGGTTGACTACTCCGGCCGCTCGGTGATCGTGGTCGGCCCCACGCTGAAGCTGCACCAGTGCGGCCTGCCCAAGGAGATGGCGCTGGAGCTTTTCAAACCGTTTGTGATGAAGAAACTGGTGCAGGACGGGCACGCACACAACATCAAGAGCGCCAAGCGCATGGTGGAGCGCGTTCGGCCCGAAGTATGGGACGTCCTGGAGGACGTTATCAAGGATCACCCGGTTTTGCTGAACCGTGCTCCCACCCTGCACCGGCTGGGTATTCAGGCCTTCGAACCGGTGCTGGTCGAGGGGCGGGCGATTCAGATCCACCCGCTGGTTTGTACGGCGTACAATGCCGACTTCGACGGCGACCAGATGGCCGTACACGTACCCCTTTCGGCCGAGGCCCAGGCCGAGGCGCGGGTGTTGATGCTTTCGACCAACAACATCCTTAACCCGAAGGACGGCCGCCCTGTGGATGTGCCGACGCAGGACATGGTTATCGGCATCTACTACCTGACCATGGAGAGGCCCGGGGTTCCCGGCGAGGGTAAGGTGTTCGCCAACATCGATGAGGCCATCCTGGCCTACAACACCGGGGAGGTTTCCCTGCATGCCCGGGTCCAGGTGCGTCTGCCCGAGGCGGGCGGGCGCATTGAGACCACCGTCGGGCGGTTGATCCTGTACGACGTCATTCCGGACGAGTTGAAAAAGGACACCGGCCCCGACGGCCGTCCCGTCCTGAGCCGTACCGGCAGAAAGGTCCTTGCCGAAGTAACCGACAAGAAGGGGCTCAGCGAGATCGTCGACCGCTGCTACCGCAAGCGCGGCTATGCCAACACCGCCGAGCTCCTGGATGGGATCAAGCAACTGGGGTTCTCGTTTGCCACCAGGGCAGGGGTCACCATCGGACTGGACGACATCGTGATCCCGGAAGAGAAAACCCGGATCCTGGCCGAGGCCGAAGCCCAGGTGGAAAAGGTCGAAGACCAGTACCGGCGCGGCCTGATAACGGAAGACGAGCGATACCGCAAGGTTATCGGCGTCTGGAACGAGGCCACCGACAGGGTGACGAGGGCCCTCCTGGACCGCATGGACAAATTCAACCCGGTCTTCATGATGGCCAACTCGGGCGCCCGCGGGAACATCCAGCAGATCAGGCAACTGGCGGGCATGCGCGGCCTCATGGCCGACCCGTCCGGCCGCATCATCGACCTGCCCATCAAGGCCAGCTTCCGCGAGGGGCTCACCGTGCTGGAGTACTTCATCTCTACGCACGGGGCGCGCAAGGGCCTGGCGGACACCGCGCTGCGCACCGCCGACTCGGGTTACCTGACGCGGCGGTTGGTGGACGTGGCGCAGGATGTCATCGTACGTGAGGACGATTGCGGCACCACAGAATACATCGAGGTCGGCGACGTGCGCGACGGGGCCGAGATCGTCGAAAAGCTGGAGGACCGCATCATCGGGCGGCTGGCCGCCGAGACGATCACCGACCCGGCGACCGGCGAGGTTATTGTCGAGGCGGGCCGGGAGATCGACGAGGACGTAGCGGAAAAGATCCGGGAGGCGGGTATAGAAAAGGTAAAGATTCGCTCGGTCCTGGTTTGCCACACCCGCCACGGCGTGTGCCGCCGGTGTTACGGCCGCAACCTGGCGACGGGGCACCTGGTGGACATCGGTGAAGCAGTGGGGATTATCGCCGCGCAGTCGATCGGCGAGCCCGGCACCCAGCTGACCATGCGCACCTTCCATACGGGCGGCGTAGCCGGCGAGGACATCACGCAGGGTCTGCCGCGCGTGGAGGAGTTGTTTGAGGCGCGCCGGCCTAAGGGCCAGGCGGTGGTCACGGAAATCGACGGCACGGTGGAAGTGCGCGAGGTCAAGGGACGGCGCGAGGTGGAGGTCTTCGGGCCGGACGGCATGCGCGCCGTTTACCAGGTGCCCTACGGGGCGCGCCTTAAGGTGCAGTCCGGCGACGTGGTGCAGGCGGGCGACGAGCTGACCGAGGGCGCCATCAACCCGCACGACCTCTTGAAGATCAAGGGCGTCCGTGCGGTGCAACTGTACCTCCTGCAGGAGGTCCAGCGCGTGTACCGCATGCAGGGCGTGGATATCAACGACAAACACATCGAAATCGTCATCCGGCAGATGCTGCGCAAGGTCAAAGTCGAAGACGCGGGCGACACCGAGCTTTTGCCCGGCGGCTTGGTAGACGCCTTCGAGGCCGAAGACGAGAACCGCCGCGCAACGGAGAAAGGCGGCCGTCCGGCCACGGTGCGGCCCGTCTTGCTGGGTATAACGAAGGCGTCGCTGGCCACGGACTCCTTCCTTTCGGCCGCATCCTTCCAGGAGACGACGCGCGTCCTGACCGAGGCGGCCATCAAGGGAAAGGTAGACCCCTTGCTGGGCCTGAAAGAGAACGTCATCATCGGGAAGCTGGTGCCCGCCGGCACGGGGATGACCCGTTACCGTCATATCGAAATCGCGGCCGACGGCGACGGCGCGGATGGTGGTACATTGAGTTGACAAAAGATCCCGCCGATGCTATCATTGTTTAGTGTGTGGCGCGCGAAGGGAGGACTTACCGTGTCCTTGGAGAGGCTTAGCAAAGCCCGCAGGAAGACGGTGGGTTCCAAGCAGACCTTGAAAGCCATACAGCGGGGGCAAGCCAAGGTGGTGTACGTAGCCCGCAACGCCGAGCCGCACGTCACCGGGCCGGTACTCGAAGCCTGCCGGACGCAGCAGGTGCCGGTGGTGGAGGTGCCGACGATGCGCGAACTCGGGCGGGCGTGCGGGATCGCCGTGAACTGCGCTTCGGCGGCGATTACCGAAGAGTAAGTAACCTTGCCCCTTACCCCTACGGTAAGGGGTATAATTTTGCTATAAGGCAAAATTTTGCAACAGTCTCTATATTCGGTGTCGAAGGGGGTGCAAAGGGTGCCGACCATAAGCCAGTTGGTGCGCAAAGGACGCGAAATGCGCGAGGAAAAATCTTCAGCACCTGCCCTCACGGGAAACCCGCAGCGGCGGGGCGTGTGTACTCGCGTTTACACGACCACGCCGAAGAAACCTAATTCGGCTTTGCGGAAGGTGGCCCGGGTGCGCCTGACCAACGGGTACGAGGTCACGGCCTACATTCCGGGGATCGGACACAACCTGCAGGAGCACTCGGTTGTCCTGGTGCGGGGCGGCCGGGTAAAGGACCTGCCGGGCGTACGTTACCATATCATCCGCGGCGCCCTGGACGCGGCCGGGGTGCAGAACCGTGCGCGCGGGCGTTCCAAGTACGGTGCCAAGAGACCCAAGAAGTGAGGGGGGAAGAAGCATGCCGCGTAGAGGACCGGTGCCGAAGCGGGAGGTCCAGCCCGACCCGATTTACGGCAGTACGGTGGTAACCAAGTTGATTAATAAGGTTATGCTTAAAGGTAAAAAGAGCGTGGCCGAGCGCCTTTGCTACGGCGCGTTCGAGATTATTAAGAACAAGACCGGGCGGGACCCGCTTGAGGTTTTGGACCAGGCATTAAAGAACACCATGCCGGTGGTGGAAACCAGGCCGCGCCGGGTGGGCGGCGCCAACTACCAGGTGCCGGTGGAAGTGCGGCCCGACCGGCGGCAGACGCTTGCCATCCGCTGGCTGGTGAACTATGCCCGTGAGCGGGCGGGCAAGTCGATGCAGGAAAAGCTGGCGGCCGAGTTGCTGGACGCGGCGCAGGGCACCGGTGGGGCCGTCAAGAAGAAAGAAGACACCCACCGGATGGCGGAGGCCAACAAGGCTTTTGCCCATTAC
>DMDP01000226.1:0-574 GCA_003445475.1 Peptococcaceae bacterium
CTTGCCTTTCTCCCCGGAAATAAATGAGCAAATTTCAAAGGCATTGGGCAGGGAATGGCATCGTAGTATAGAATTAGTTGTAATGAGATACCAGATATCGAGCCAGGGAGGGGCAAACATGGGAAAAAAGGTTACCGTTACGGTGATCAAGGCCGATGTGGGCGGGTTTGTCGGCCATTCCAGTGTCCACCCGGAACTGCTTGAGAAGGCCAGGGGCATACTTTCGGGAAGCCCGCTGTTGATAGACTTCCACGTAACGCACGTCGGCGACGACGTCAACCTGATCCTTACCCATGAACTGGGGCGCAACAACGGCGAAATTCACCAGTTGGCGTGGGACGTGTTTGTCGCCTGTACCGAAGTGGCCAAGAAGCTGAAACTATACGGCGCCGGGCAGGACCTTCTGGCGGATGCCTTTTCGGGCAACATTAAGGGGCTTGGCCCCGGCGTGGCCGAGATGGAGGTGGAGGAGCGCAAGAGCGAGCCGATCATCGTTTTCATGGCGGACAAGACCGAGCCGGGGGCGTGGAACTACCCGCTGTACAAGATCTTTGCCGATCCCTTCAACACCATC
>DMDP01000226.1:914-3243 GCA_003445475.1 Peptococcaceae bacterium
TCCCTTCAACACCATCGGCCTGGTGATCGACCCCAACATGCACTGCGGTTTCAACTTCGAAGTGCGCGACCTGATCGAGAACAAGAAGATCGTTTTCTCCGCCCCGGAAGATATTTACGACATGCTGGTCTTTATCGGCGCCCCGGGACGCTACACCATTAAGCGCATCTTCCACCGCGGTACGGGCGAAATCGCCGCCGTGTCGAGCGTGCAGCGGCTGAACCTGATGGCCGGGCGGTACGTGGGCAAAGACGATCCGGTGTGCATCGTGCGCTGCCAGAGCGGCTACCCCGCCGTCGGCGAGGTGCTGGAGCCGTTCGCCCACCCGCACCTGGTTTCCGGGTGGATGCGGGGCTCCCACAGCGGCCCCCTGATGCCGGTGGCGCTGAAAGATGCGCACCCCACCCGCTTCGACGGGCCGCCGCGGGTGATCGCCCTGGGCTTCCAGTTGAGCGACGGCAAGCTGGTCGGCCCCCAGGATCTCTTCGACGACCCGGCCTTCGACAACGCCAGAAAGCTGGCTAACGACATCGCCGACTACCTGCGCCGCCTGGGGCCGTTTGAGCCCCACCGCCTGCATCTGGACGAGATGGAATACACCACGATGCCTATGGTCATGAAGAAACTCAAAGACCGGTTTGTGGACCTGCGCAAGAAGAAAGCCACCGCCGAGGCAGCCGCCGCCGAGGGTTAAAAGCCGAGGGCCCGCAGAAAGCGGGCCCTTTTATTTTTGTCCCGGCGGAGGCCACACGCGGTCGAAGAAAATACTCTTGCCGGTGGCCGAGAGCGGGATGCCCAGCACCACCTCGCCCTCGATCAGGCCCAGGCGGCGGGCCACCACGCCCACCCGGTACATGATGCGGTTGTCCACGTTGAAAAGGCTTGCGGTTTTCACCGCCGAGCCGACCGCGATCCCGAAGTCGACCAGGCGCCACGCGCAAACCGGACCCCGGAACTCGGGCCCTTCCACCGTTTTCAGGTCGGCGCATTTGCTGTTGCCGCACGCTCCGCAGTTGAGGCCCAGGGTGGCCGGGTCCTTCAGCCCGATAAGCAGGACGGCGTCGGAACGGCGCACGTTCTCCCCGTCCCGGTCGAAGTCTTTCTTTCCCGCCTCCCGGCCGTAGGCCGCCATGGCGTCGGCGAGGCGCGCCAACTCGTTCTCCCCGCTCAGGACGCGCGTCACCAGGAAGTCGCGCCCAAGCGCCTTGGGGGCCGTGCGCGCCGACAGGGCCATGAAGTCGGCCACCATTTTCACCGTGTCTCGCAACTCCTCTCCCACCTCCGCCATCTTTCCAGCCGCGCCTTCATTTTTTCCTTGCTTGAGCACCCGGTTCAGCTCGCGGTTAACCGCCCCGTCGGCGATGTTCTCTTCGCGCGGAACGTAGCGGAGACTCAGATGGACTTCGGGATGCCGGGCCAGGAGTTCCCGGATGCGCAGCGCGGCACGCTGCAGCGCGGCGCTTTTGATACGGTATTGGCCGTTAAACTGGCGCACCAAGAGTTCGCTGTCGGCGTAGACCGCGGCGCGGACGGGGCCGCGTTCCCGCGCCAGCCTAACCAGCAATTCAACGGCGTTTTCCAGCGCCGCCCATTCGGCCACGTTATTCGTGGCCTCCCCAAGGTAGCGGGCCTGTTCGGCCAGCACCCTGCCTTCCCGGTCGCTGACGATCACCGCCGCCGCCGCCGGCCCCGGGTTTCCGCGGCTGCCCCCGTCGATATGCACAGAGACCTCAAGCAAATGTGCCCTCACCGCCCCGCCTCCTGCGCCCGTTGCTCGAGCCGGTACACCCAGGCGATAACCCGCGCCACCACGTCGTACAGCTGCGGCGGCACGGGCACGTCGACGCCCAGGCCGGCGAGGGTCCACGCCAGCTGCTCGTCGCGGTAAACAGGCACGCCGGCCTCCCGCGCGGTCTCCACGATACGTTCGGCTATCTTCCCTCTGCCCGCCGCCACGATCCGCGGGGCGGCGTCCCCGTCCGGCGCGTACCTCAGGGCGGCCGCCGCCTTCGGCTTCTCGGACATAGTATCCCCCGCCCCATTATATCCTGACATGCCAATTCCCGGCAATGCCGCGGCCCGACCTACGGGGTGGCCAGGAGAACCCGGTCGTCGTCGAAACTGTCGCCGCTCGTGGCCACGAACCTGGCGATGAGGTCGCGCACGGTAAGCCGCCGCTTTTCATCCTGCCCGACGTCGAGGATGATCCGGCCGCGGTGCATCATGATGAGCCGGGTGCCGTAGCGTATCGCCTGCTCCATGTTGTGCGTAACCATCAGCGTGGTCAAACCGTGGGTGGTAACCACCCGTTCCGTAATCGCAAGCACCA
>DMDP01000086.1 GCA_003445475.1 Peptococcaceae bacterium
CTTTGAAGACCTCCCGCTGGTTATAGGCGACGGGCTCGATGAATCCGTCGTACACCAACTGGCAAAGAAGCGGTGCGTCACCGTGGTACCGCAGGCCCCCCGCGTGGATCCCGGGCGGCATGAACGTCCGGCCGAGGGTGTACATGTACAGGAGCGGCGTTAAGCCGGCCACGTCCCCGTGGTCGTACGCCAGCTTGCCGCGGGTCAGCGTTGGGCAGGCGGTTGGTTCCACAGCGTAAAACTTCGCCCCAGAACGGCCCGCGAAAACGTCGGCTAGGAAAGGAAAGGCGAAACCGCTGTAGTTGCTGCCGCCACCGCAACAGCCGATAACGTAATCCGCCCTTTCCCCGATCTTTGCCAGTTGCTTCTGCGTTTCGAGCCCGACGATGGTCTGGTGCAGGAGCACGTGGTTGAGCACGCTGCCCAGGGAGTAGTTTGTATCCCCGTGCGTGGCCGCGTCCTCAACCGCCTCGCTGATGGCGATGCCCAGGCTGCCCAGGGAATTGGGGTCCTGAGCCAGAATCGCGCGCCCGGACGCCGTCCGGTCGGTAGGGCTGGGCAGGACTTCGGCTCCGAAGATCTGCATCAGCGAGCGGCGGTAAGGCTTCTGATGATAACTTACCTTCACCATATAGACCCTGCACTCGAGGCCGAAAAACCGGCAGGCCATGGCCAGGGCGCTGCCCCACTGGCCCGCACCGGTTTCGGTCGTCAACCGCTTAATCCCTTCCAGCTTATTATAGTAAGCTTGCGGCACGGCGGTGTTGAGCTTGTGGCTGCCCGCGGGGCTGACCCCTTCGTACTTGAAGTAGATGCGGGCCGGCGTATCGAGCGCCTTTTCCAGCCGCACCGCACGGCAGAGAGGTGTCGGTCGGTACATGCGGTAAATTTCCTGTACCTCTTCCGGAATGGGGATCCACCGTTCGGTGCTTGCTTCTTGCTTAATCAGTTCGATCGGGAAGATCGGTTGTAGATCTTCCGGGCCCACCGGCTGCTTGGTAGCGGGATGAAGCGGGGGCTGGGGCCGGTTGGGCATGTCGGCCTGGATATTGTACCAGGCGGTCGGCATCTCGTCTTCGCTGAGCAAGACTTTTCTGAGCTCCACGGTAACTCTTCTCCTCTCCTTATAATTTTTCGGCAAAACGTTATCAACATTTTACTCAAGGCTCAGATGAGAAGCAAGACAATATTGGAGAGGCGAATTTACCTTTTGCGCTTTTTCGCCTCCTGCAAGAAATGCACCTTGCGGGCCGGGAGTGGCTGACGAACGCGGTCCTGCGGCTTCAGGATCGAGGGGCGGAAATGCTGGATGGGCACCGGGGGACGGGCTAGTACGGCTTTCAAGCCTTCGGCGTTGAACGGTATAAGGGGCCACAGGTACGGGATGCCAAAGGACTTCGTGCGCAAGAGGTAAATGAAAACGGTGAGGATGCCGATCAGAAAACCGGGCAGACGCAATAAACCTGTAAGGACGAGAAGGAAGAGTCTGACCAGGCGGTTTGCGGACGCCAGTTCATAGCTGGGCGTGAGAAAGGTGCCGATTGCGGCCAGGGCCGTATAGAGGACCACTTCGGGTATAAAGAGCCCCACACGGGCGGCAAGATCACCCAACAGTACGGCGGCAATAACGCCGGTAGAGGTGGCAATCGGGCTCGGTGTGTGAATGGTCGCCAGGCGAATCATGTCAATGGCGGCCTCGGCAGATAAGAATTGCACCAGCAACGGAATTTTCCCGGCCTTTGTGGGACCTAAGAATGTCAGTTCTGCCGGGAGAAGTTCAGGCTGTAAGGCAAACAACAGCCAGAGCGGCAACAAGAATACCGAGACCGCCACGCCGAGAAACCGGATCACGCGCAAATAGAGGCCCACGCTGGGGTTCTGACGAAACTCTTCGGCATGCTGCAGGTGATGGAAGTACGTTGTCGGCAGGATGAGCACGCTTGGTGACGTGTCGACCAGCACCAGAACGTGACCATCGAGGAGATGGGCCGCTGCCACATCGGGGCGCTCGGTATACCGTACCCTGGGAAACGGGTTCCAGAAGGTGCCGGGAGAGATAAGTTCCTCCACCGCCTTTTCGCCCATCGGCAGACCGTCGATGTTAATGTACCGGATTTTCTCCCTTACGCTGTCAACGAGTTCCGGATTGGCGATACCCTCGATGTAGGCGAGTACGATATCCGTCTTTGAGCGCAACCCGGCCTGCATGATTTCAAAACGGAGGCGTGGGTCGCGGATGCGGCGGCGAATCAGGGCCGTATTCAAAATCAGGGTTTCCGTAAAGCCGTCGCGTGAACCCCGGACTACTTTTTCCAGGTCGGGTTCGTCCGGGGAGCGAACCGGGTAAACGCGTGCATCGATGATGAGTGCCCGGTCCTCGCCGTCAACCAGCAGGGCCAGCGGCCCGGAAAGCACCTTGTTGACGATTTCGTCGTAGGTGTCAACGAGATTGACCTCGGTAAAATTAATATAGCTTTTAAAGAGCTTGCTAAGGGCGTTTATGCCGATGTTATGGGGATCGACGGTAGTGAGGCGTTCGAGCACCTGGGTCATAATAAGGTCGTTTGTGAGCCCGTCGACAAAAAAGAGGACGACCTTCTTCCTGCCCAGTTCAAGTTCGCGTACCAGGACATCGAAGTTCTGGTCGACGGCCAGGATGCTTTTGAGTTGGCGTACATTTGTTTCCAGGTCAGACGCGAGTTTCTCGCCGATGCCCATCGCCTAAAGCCAGCTCCCTACCCTTTTGGGCGAAACAACAATGCCGCGAAATAGCCGAAAACAACTGCTGCCGTAATACCCCCCGCGGCGGCCGCGGCGCCACCGGTAAACGCGCCCAAAAGGCCGTCCTTTTTGACCCCTTCGATGGCTCCCTGGGCGAGAATATGTCCAAAACCGGTAAGCGGGATACTGGCACCGGCGCCGGCAAAGTCCACAAACGGCTGGTAAAGCCCCAGTGCCGAAAGAACAACCCCCGTTGTAACGAGGCCGACCAGCACGTGTGCCGGGGTCACCTTAAAACTGGTAAGATCCATCAGTAACTGAGCAGCAACGCAGATGAGCCCGCCGAAGATGAAGGCTTTCACAAAGTCCAAGGCTTGCCCTCCTAACGCATTTCTATGGCTACCGCATGGGCTATCACCGGGATGGTTTCGCCTTGTTTTGTGGTTAGAGGGCTCAGTAGCGCGCCGGTAGCCACGCCTAAAACGCGCTTTATTTTCCCGGTGAGCATCTGCTGCATTAGGTACCCGCACGTTACCACCGCGGCGCACGCACAGCCGCTTCCGCCGGCGTGTGTGTCCTGCTTCTGGTGATCGTAGATCATGGTGCCGCAATCGGCGAACTTGTTGCCGATGTCGAAGCCCCTCTCCCGCACCAGTTGGTCGGCCAGGCCTTTGCCGTAGATGCCCAAATCGCCGGTAAGGAAGAGGTCGAAATCTTGCGGCCCGCGGGCCGTGTCCTGCAGATGCCGTACGATGGTATCGGCGGCGGCGGGGGCCATGGCGCTGCCGAAGTCGTTGGGGTCTCCCTGACCGAGATCGAGCACCTTGCCGATGGTGGCGTGGGTAACGACCGGCCCGGCGCCGGTGCGGGCAAGCAGTGCTGCGCCCGCGCCGGTCACGGTCCACTGGGCGGTGGGGGGCCGTTGTACCCCCTGTTCGGTGGGAAACCGATACTGTCTTTCGGCGGTACTGTAATGGGAAGATGCTCCCACCACCACGTAATCGGCAAACCCGCCGTCGATGAGGATGGCCCCGAGGGCCAGCCCTTCGTACATGGTGGCACAGGCCCCGTACAGACCAATAAACGGAATGCCTAAGGACCGGGCTGTAAAACCCGCGGAAATGATCTGGTTCAAAAGATCCCCTGCCAGGAGATAGTCAATATTGGCAGGGGCCAGCACCGCTTTCTTGATAACCGTTTGCATCACTTCTTCCAGCATGCGGCGTTCGGCCTTTTCCCAGCATTTTTCCGCGTAATAGGGGTCCTCTACTACTTTGTCGAATGTGTGAGCCAGCGGCCCCTGTCCCTCTTTTGGTCCTACGATGGTCGCGGTTGCGGCGATTACTGGCGGGTTTTGAAACATTACCGTCTGCTGGCCCAGCTTTTTCGGTGCCGCCATATCATTCCACCCGATTTACGTAAAGAGGTAGTAAAGAATGGCTGCCAGCCAGGCAAAAGTAAAGCCAAAGGTCAAGATGGGGCCGGCGATGGTGAACAGGCGTGCTCCAACTCCCAGTACCAGGCCTTCGGGTCTGGCTTCCATGGCCGGAGCAACCATGGAATTGGCGAAACCGGTAATCGGTACAATTGTCCCTGCCCCGCCGTATTTGGCTATTTCATCGTAGACACCAAGGCCGGTAAAAAGGGCGGTAAAGAAGACCAAAACAATGGCACTTGCCGTTCCGGCCTCGAGGGCGGACAAACCCAACCCCTTAAAATAGTTCAAGAAACCCTGGCCGATGGCGCAGATAATGCCCCCGACAATAAATGCCCAGAAGGTATTGCGCAGAATCGGGGGCCGCGGTTTTGCGCGGTTTACCATTTGCTGATACTGCTTCTTTTGTATTTCGAGGGGCTTGTTGGGATCAACAGGCATGGTATACCTCCCGGATGCGGGTCAATGAAATCTTCATTACCATTACTCAACGTAAGCGACCTTAACGTTTGCCTTGTACTCCACAATCCTGCCGTCCTGTACGTTGGCCGTAAGGTTAAGCACTTCCACACCCGTAATTTTGCCAAAAGTCCGCGAGCCTTCCGCCACCGCCGCATTGACCGCCTCTTTCCAGCTGTCTTTCGATTCTCCCAGCAGCTCGGCAATTTTAACATGCATGCGTTGTGCCTCCTTACCGTATTGTCCAAGCAGTATTGTATGTCTATGGCACGAGGCTTATGCAAAACCAAGGGGATGCTTTTACGCATCCCCTTGGGCAAGAGTCTTTAGTTTTTGCAGGGCCCGGCGTTCGAGGCGCGATACCTGCACCTGGGAAAGGCCCAGATAACTTGCCACCTCGGACTGAGTCTTATCCTCGAAAAAGCGCCATTTGATGATCTGCCTGTCCCTTTCGGGCAGCGCGGACAAAAGTTGGGCCAGCGAGATCCTTTCTGCCCAGCGGTCTTCGCTTTCCGCGTCCATCTTTACCTGATCCATAATGCAATAGGAATCACCATCCGGCTGCAATAGCGGATCGAAAAGCGATGCCGGGACCTGGGCCGCTTCCATCGCGGCCACCAGTTCTTCTGCGGGCACGCCCAGTTCACTGGCAATTTCGTTAACAGTGGGCTCACAACCGGTCTGGTTTTGCAGGCGGGTGCGCGCCTCTTGGGCCTTACGGGCCAATTCTTTAAGCGAGCGCGCCACGTGCACCGGGGCATCGTCCCTTATAAACCGCTTTATCTCCCCGATTATCATCGGCACGGCGTAGGTAGAGAATTTGACCTTGAACCGCAGGTCGAACTTGTCGATGGCCTTGATGAGCCCAATGCACCCGATTTGAAAAAGATCCTCGGCGTCATACCCCCTACCTTCGAACCGTTTAATGACGTTGCATACCAGCCTCAGGTTGGCGTTAATCAAGGTTTCGCGCGCCCGCACATCACCCTGCTGCGCCTTTCGCAGCAGTTGCCGGACCTCTTTTTCCTTTAAAAGCGGTTGGTTTGGCAGATTAAGATAAACTTTGTTGCGCATGGTCAGCCCGCCGCGATACCTTTTTGGTCATAATAACGCGTGTGCCACGGCCGGGTTGCGACCTGACCTCTATCGTGTCCATAAAGGATTGCATAAAGGAAAAGCCAAGTCCCAGGCGATCAGGTATCGTTGAAAAACCGGGTTGAAGTGCTTGCGCGATGCTGTCTATGCCCACGCCTTGGTCTTCGACAACGACTTCCAGTACACCGTCGTAGATGGCGCCGCGAATGGTGATAAGGCCGTCGGGATTGTTGCCGTAGCCGTGGATAACGGCGTTGGTTACCGCTTCGGATATGGCTCCCTTGATATCCTCCACCTCGCTGAGAGTGAAGTCGATCTGGGTGGCAAAGGCGGCTACCACCACGCGGGCGAAACCGACGTTTTCTGGTTTGCTCTTGAATTCCAGTTTAAAGTTATTTGTCGTTGCCACGGCTAAGCGGTTACCTCCTTACTAACACCGGCGATGGCTTCATCTTCCGAGGCGTAAACGCGGATTACGCGCAGGAGGCCGGACAGCTCGAATGCTCGCTTCACCTGGGGCTGGAGCCCCACAATAGCCAGGCGCCTGTTTTCTTCAGTTAACTGTCGATAACGTCCTAAGATAACGCCGAGTCCCGAACTGTCAACAAAGGTGACATCGCCCAAATTGAGTACCAGGTGGGGCGAGTTATAAAGCTTGAGCAGCCGGTCAAGCTCGCTGCGCAGAACGTCGCACGTATTTAAATCGATTTCGCCATTAAGTCGGACCACCAGCACGCCGTCCACGGTTCTTGTTTCCCAATCCACCGCGCTTTTCCCTCCCCGGTGCCGTGGTTGGTCAGGGTATTAACTTCGCCGGCCATGGCTTCTTTCCTGCTAAATTATTCCAAAAAATAGGCGGGCTGCCCGCCCGGCCCGGTATACTTTGCATCCTATTTTAGCATGCAACGCGCAACCTTAAGAAATTCTTCAAGCGGCGTCGCCTTCCGTACCTCTGCGGCCGTGATAAGAGCGACTTTGACCAGGGTTTTCCCCTTTTGCGTGGCGATGTAGGTGCCCACAACCTGGCCTTTGTGGACCGGGGCCGTCAGCTTCGGCGGCAGTTCGGTTTTAAAACTGATGCCCTGCTCCTGACCCCGTGGCACCACTACGGCCGCATGCTGGGCGGTAACTACTTTTACCCGTGGAGCCGCGCCTTTTTCTACGGCCACATCCTTCATTTTGGTCCCCCTGGGGATGAACGAAACCCCCTTGAAGTTGGCAAACCCCCAGTTGTAGAGCTTGATCGATTCGCGGAAGTGGCTTTTAGGCTCCGTGGTCCCCAGGACTACGGCGATCAGGCGCAAGCCGTCACGGACGGCAGAGGAGGCAAGGCAGTAATGGGCCTCTTCCGTCCACCCTGTTTTGCCTGCATCGGTACCGTCGTAGAACCACAGGAGTTTGTTGGTGTTCCAGAGCTTGAACTTCCCGCCGCGCAGGTCGTATTCCTTTACCTGTGAAACCTTTTTAAACAGTGGGTGTTCCACTGCTTCCCTTAGAATAATTGCCTGGTCGTAGGCCGATGAGTAATGGCCTTTAACCGTCAGGCCCGTACAATTCACAAAATTGGTATTTTTAAGTCCTAAGGCTTTAGCCCGCTCGTTCATCTGGTGCACAAAGGCCTGCTCGCTTCCCGCGAGGTGCTCGGCAATGGCGACACTCGCGTCGTTGGCCGATGCCGTGGCCACGGAAAGGAGCAACTCGTAGAAGGTCATTTCCTCCTGCGGGGCCAAAAAGATTTGCGACCCCCCCATGCCGGCTGCCGTTTCGCTTGCCACAACTTTATCCTCCAGGCCTACCCTGCCCTGCTCAACGGCCTCGACAGCCAAAAGCATGGTCATGAGTTTTGTTACGCTGGCTATAGGCAACCTTTTGTGCGGATCTTTGGCAAAGAGGATGCGACCGGAGTACGGCTCCACGAGCACCGCCGAAGCAGCGGTGGTTTTCAATCCGGCGGCAATGGGCACCTCCTGGGCCGCAGCCGGCGTTGTATAAACGATGAGGCACGCCAGAGAGATGATGAAGCAGAGTAGCCTTTTCATCTTGCAACTCTCCTTGCTTAGGATAGGTATGCACACATGTTTTCTCTAGGTAGTATGTTTCATTGGCCACGGCTCAATACGGCGGCTCCGGGAACGCACAAGAAAAAAGCAGGAGCTGTAACTCCTGCGCTTAATAGTTTTGATAATCGGTGCGGTCCTCGGACATCTTGTCTTCGGCGTACCGGATCATCCGGCGTACCATATTACCGCCGACCAGTCCGCACTCGCGGCTGGTCATATCACCCCAGCCGACCTGACGGATCTTATCGGCGAGTCCGAGGTCCTCGGCCACCTCATACTTGAATCTGTCCAGGGCGGGTCCGGCGTCCGGAACCAGTTTCCGCCGCCGTCTCGGCAAGTTATCCCCTCCAGATCCAGATCCCGTATTGAGAGTGGCACCATTTTTATTATGGCTGCCGATATTGCGGCGTAGGCCGGTATTTTATCACACATCGACCAGAAATCCATCCCTTTTTGGATCTTAATTACATTCACGTCTGTATTGCAATCTTCCGGCAGAAATTCGCCCGCGACCTGTGAGAGTTCCGGCGGGGGGCCGACGTGTTTAGAGAAACGTGGGCAAATCTACGGCCTGACCACCAGCACCTCCACTCGCCGAACGCCCCATCGCCGAGCCTCCTCTACCGTCGGGAAGAACAAGTCTATTCTTGAACCCTTGATTACGCTTCCTGTATCTCCGGCGACGGCGTACCCGTAACCGGGGACGTAGAGCACGGTGCCAAACGGGATTACCGCGGGGTCCACCGCGCAGATTCCATGCGCAGCGGGAAGCCCGGTGTAAGTAACACCGTAACCAGGATCGCCGGGCTTTTTGCCGGTCGACTCCGGGCCGGAAGTATATGCCGTCGCAACTACCCGCAGCCTGCGAGGATCACCGCGGCTTACTTGAGTACGGTCCTCCCTATGGTCCAGGTTTCCAAGCATCGGGCAGAGCCCGACCCCGCCTTTATCGCGGTAAAAAAGGTAACGGGCAC
>DMDP01000118.1 GCA_003445475.1 Peptococcaceae bacterium
GTGAGGTGGTCGGCCCCCGGAGCGAGGCCCGCCAGAAGTTCGGCCACGAAGTCCTCGAAGTAGCGCGCGCCCATCCCGGTGTTGCCCCGGGAGCCGACCTCCTCCTTGTCGGCGAACAGGGCGACGGCGGTGTGGGCCGGGCGCTCGCTTTCCGTGACGGCGCGGTAAAGGGCGTAGGCGCAGGCCCGGTCGTCCTGGCCGTACGCGCCGACCAGGCTGCGGTCGAAGCCGACGTCGGCCGCCCGCCAGGCGGGTACGGCCTCCAGTTCCGCGCTCACGAAGTCTTCTTCCGTTATGCCGTAAACCCGGTAGAGGTGGTCGAGGACGGCGCGCTTCACCCGCCCCTTCTCTTCTCCGGGGGCGGGAATGCTGCCGACCAGGAGGTTGAGGTTCTCCCCGGGCACCGCGTCCGCCATTTTCTTGTCCATCTGGTCTTTGGCCAGGTGGGGCAGCAGGTCGGTGATGGTAAAGACCGGGTCCCCGGGCGCCTCCCCCAGCGCCAGCTCTTTCTTCTCGCCGTCGGCCAGGATGACCACCCCGTGCAGGGCCAGCGGAATGGCCAGCCACTGGTATTTCTTGATGCCGCCGTAGTAGTGGGTCTTGGCCAGCGCCAGGCCTTCCTCCTCGTACAGCGGCCGCGGTTTCAGGTCCAGGCGCGGCGCGTCGATGTGGGCGCCGATAATGTTGAGCCCGTCCTCGGGAGGCCGTTCGCCGATAACGGCCAGTATTGCGGCCTTGCCGCGGTTCACCACGTAGACCCTGTCGCCGGGGGCGAGCCGCCCCGCGCCCAGCGGCCGAAACCCCCGCCGCTCGGCCCCGCCTACGATCGTGGCCACCGCCTGCCGCTCGGTCTTGCAGGCGTCGAGAAACTGCTTGTAGTCCTCGCCCATGGCCAGGATGGCCTGGTGCTCTTCAGCGGGCACCTTATCCCAGACGCTCTTGATCTCCTTCTGCTCGGGCACCGGCAAATCCCTCCGCACGCGTATTTGTTATGCTACATTTTATACCCGCTGCGGGCGGCGTAGTCGCTTCCCTCACCCCTGTTTACCCGGAATCAGGACGAGCGCCAGGTCCAGGAGCGCCCCGAACGCCGGCGCCAGGCTCGATCCCTCGAGCGCCTCCGCGAGAAAGTTGGGACCCCAGACCATCCCGCTCAGGGCAAAAAGGCGCAGTCCCACCAGCATGACCAGAACGAGCAACACGCCCCGCAGGGCGCCGAAACCGAGCCCGGCGAGGCGGTCGGCGGGCACCAGCACGGGTCCCCCCAGGGTCAGGCACAGGCGGCCTAGTAGCTGCACCGCGAGGCCGGTCCCGATAACGAGCAGGAGAAACGCAACCACATCCAGGATGCCGCCGGCCACCATGATCGGCGTCGCCTGACCCGCCGGCAGGTCGAAGAACCCCCCGGCGACTTCCAGCGGAACGGCTCCGGGCAGACCGAAGCGCCGTTCGAGGAAGGCCGCCAGCGGGGGTCCCCAGCCCAGGTAGATGTCCATCCAGTCGCCCAGCAGGCGGTAGTAACGCAGGGCCACAACGATGCCCAGGCCGAGCCCCACGATGCCGGCAAGGCTTCTTATGAATCCGCGCCGCAAACCCTGTAGCGCGCTCAGCGCAATAACCAGCACGAATGCATAGTCAAGCCAGTTCAGCCGGGCCACCTCCCGTACCTATAAGTCTTCTTGGTTCTGCGCCAAATCCCTGCCAGCGGGGTGAGCGACAGAGGAACCAGCAGCAACAGCCCGGCGTAACCGAAAAGCGGGTAAAACAGGCGCACAAGCTCCGGAAAGCCGGCGCAGGTGGCCGGCAGGGCGGCGAGAACCGCCCCGATCCCGTAAAGCCGGTAGCGGGCCGTACCGGGCGGCGCCAGGCGGGCCGCCAGCCCGTGGGCCTCGGCAACCGCCGTGGTAAAGATGGCCAGCCAGATGATCACCGACGCAATGCCGGCCAGCGCCGGGTGAATCATCCCGGCCAGGTACAGCATGGGGACCGGCGCCACACCCGTCCCGGGCACGTGCGCCGCGAGCGCCGCCACCATAAGGGCGGCGGTCCCGCCCAGAATGAGCCCGCCGGCCAGCGCCCCGGCCACCCCCGCCGCACGCGGCACGGTCCGGCCCACCGAGGCCAGCACCGCCACCGGGATGATGAGGTTGTAGGAAACGTACAGGATGGCGGCCATCCACCAGCAGCCGCCCCCGGGGACCGCCTCCCCCACCGCGGCCGGGGCGGCGCCCCGGCCGCAGAGAAGGGTGCCCAGGCAGATGCCCGCCACCGTGATGACTTTTACGGGCACGATAACGGCGTTGACCTCGATCACGCCGGCCAGGCCGCGGTAGATCACGAGGGAGGTGAGGACGGCCAACCCCAGGACCCCGGCGGCCGGGGGAAGGCCGAACTGCTGGTGGACCACGGCCCCGCTGCCGGCGAGCATGACCCCCAGGCCGCCGAACAGAACGACCAGGCTAACAACGTCCATCACCGTCCCCAGGCGGGGTCCCAGGAAACGGTCGATGACCCCGCGGTAGCCTGTACTCTGCAGGCCCGTGGCGGTTCCGAGGACGACCGCGCCCAGGTAGGCAAAAAGCACCGTGGCCAGGAGTGTGCCGGGAAGCGCCCGGGGGCCGAACAGGACGAAAAACTGCAGTATCTCCTGCCCCGAGGCAAACCCGGCCCCGATCACCGCGCCGAGATAAAGCGCTACGACCTTCCCCACCGCTCCCAGGTGCCGCACGCGCCGCCTCCTTCTCCGTTTGTTGCTTTTAAAAGCTTATGCCCGGCGGCCGCCCGGCAGACGCCGGGAGCGGGCGCCTGGAATTTGCGCCGGGAATCCAAGGAATAACTGGCAGCGCGGCCGGCAATAAATATATTGATTTGTCCCGGACCGCTGTACGTTACAGGAGGAACGGAGATGGCCGATTTGCAGGTCTTGGAACAGGTGGAATTAGAACAAGTAGAATCGGAAGACAAAACGCGCATTCACGTTCAGGATGCTTTCGCCGCCCCCAAGCTGGCGCACGACCTGTGCCGGCGGTTGCGCCGCCTCGGGTTCCGGGGCGGGGAATGTGTTCTTTTGTGCATCGGGACGGACCGATCCACGGGGGACTGCCTGGGACCCCTTGTCGGCTGGAGGCTGAGCAAGGTGAAGCAGGGGCTTTTCGCCGTCTACGGGACCCTGGAGGAGCCGGTGCACGCCGTCAACCTGGAGGATAAACTGGCCGCAATTAAAATAGCCCATCCCGGAAGCCTGGTCATTGCCGTCGACGCCTGCCTGGGCAGTCCGGAGAACGTGGGATCCATCACGGTCGGCGACGGCGCGCTCGAGCCGGGGGCCGGCGTGAAAAAGAAGCTGCCCCTGGTGGGCGACATTCATATCACCGGGGTGGTTAACGTGGGCGGGTATCTGGAATACGTGGTCCTGCAGAACACGCGGTTAAGCGTGGTGATGCGGATGGCCGGCGTCATCGTCGAAGGACTGAAGCGCGCGGCCCAGGAACTGACAAAACATCAGGCCCAGGGAGCCTGATCCCCGGGCCTAAGCTTCCATACGTCCGATGGCGTTTTCCACCTCGCGCACAATCTCCTCCGGCGTCTTCCCTTCGGCGCTGATCACGGGCGCCTTCAGTGCCCGCCGCTGGTCCCCGGTGAAGTTTTCGGTCATCCCGGTCACCACCAGCGGCACTTCGGCGTTGGCTTCATCCGCGGGCACGACCGTGAAACCGCGTGCGGTGAAGAAGTCGTTCAGGCCGCGCATCCCTTCGGCGAGGGCCACCCTTTTCGGCACGGCAATCACCTCCGCGTCTATTATGCCGCGGCGGGGCCGTTCTTATGAGAGCAGGGCGATAACTTCCTCGTCCGTGGTTTGCGCAAACTCGCGGTAAAACTGGCCGACGGCGAAAAACAGCTCGGGTACCAGCAGACAGACGACGCGGTCCACTTCCTGCCGCAGCCCGGCCAGCGCCTCGGCGGACGCCACGGGGACCGCCAGAATCACTTCCCGCGGCTTTGCCTTTTTGAGCGAGCGCAGCGCCGCCAGGGTGGTCAGGCCGGTGGCGATGCCGTCGTCCGTCAGGACAATGCTCTTGCCGGTGAGGGAAGGGTAAGGGGCGTCGCGCCGGTAAAGCCTGGTGCGGCGGGCGATCTCCCGCACCTGGCGTTCCACCTCCCCGGAGAGGTCGGCCGGCTCGAGGCCCAGGGCGTGCAGCGCCTGCTCGTCGTAAATGAAGGTTCCGTCTTCGGTAACCGCCCCCACGGCGTATTCCGGGTTGTGGGGCGCGCCGATCTTGCGCGGGACGATCACGTCCAGCGGCACCCCAAGGGCGCGCGCCACCTGGGCGCCGATCACCACTCCGCCCCGCGGGATGGCGAGCACGAGGTCCGGACGGACGCCCTCGGCCTTGAGCCGTTCGGCCAGGCGGCGGCCGGCGTCGACGCGGTCTGCAAACACTTCAATCACCTCCTGCTTATTATGCCCCTCAGGAGGCGTCGCCGGTGCGCCCTTGCAGGGCGCGTTCCAGCACCGCCTTTTCCTCGTCCGTGAGATGGTAGGCAGACCGC
>DMDP01000094.1 GCA_003445475.1 Peptococcaceae bacterium
CGTTCGCGCGCGCAGTAAGGCGCGCGCGGTTGCCCCTGTCCTACACCCGGGGATTCAACCCGCGCCCCAGGCTGAGTTTTGCTGCTCCGCTTCCGGTGGGCATGAAGGGAGACCAGGAATATGCCGACCTGGAGCTCGAAGAGGAACTGCCGGTGGACGAGGTTAGCCGCCGCATCCGGCGGAGCCTGCCCCCGGGTCTTCAGGTTTTGCGCGTGCGGCGCGTGCCCGATGGCGGTCCCGCGCTGATGAGTGTCCTGGACCGTGCCCGCTATGTGTGTTGCGGGCCCCTGACGGCAAACCTTACCCTGGCCGAAGTAGAAGAACGCCTGGCTTCTTTTTTGAACCGCGGCGAAATCCTGTCCGTTCGCCGCGAGGGTGAAAAACCTCGTGATATCCGGCCCGGGATCAAAAGTGTTACGGCGCGCATCAGTGACGGAACCATTTCGCTTGCGATGGAGCTTAAGGCCGGTTCCCGCGGCAATGTGCGGCCGGAGGAACTGCTTGGTGTACTGCGCGAGTTTCTGCCTATCGAGCCGGCCTCCTTCACAATTACGCGGACCGCGTTAATTGCAAAGGATGGGAAGCTATTGTGGGATTGCTGAAAGGTGTTGGAGGAAGATGCTTAAAGAGATTATTGTTTCATCTCATAACCATCACGTTAAGATTGCTTTGCTGGAAAACCGCGTCCCAGTCGAGGTATACGTGGAAACGGGCGAGGACGACCGTATTGTGGGCAGTGTTTTCAAAGGCAAAGTCGAGAACGTATTGCCCGGCATCGAGGCCGCTTTTGTCAACGTGGGGCTCGAAAGAAACGCCTTTCTCTACGTCGACGATGTAGTGGTACCGGGGCGGAAAAAACGCCATAACGCAAAAATCAAGGATTTGCTGCGGCCCGGGCAGGAGGTCCTGGTGCAAGTGGTCAAGGATATGTTCGGTAATAAGGGGCCACGGGTAACCATGCGGGTTAATCTGCCGGGTCGTTTCACCGTCCTGATGCCCACCGTAAGCCATATAGGTGTGTCGCGGCGCATAGAGTCGGACCGCGATCGCGAGCGGCTGCGGCGGATTGCGCAAAACGTACGCCCTAACGGGATGGGGATCATCGTGCGCACGGCGGCCCGCGGTGTGCCGGAAGAGATCATCCGGGAAGATGTGGCCTTGTTGAACCGTCAGTGGCAGCAAATTCAGGAAGCCGCTCAGACCACTCCCGCTCCGGCGCTGCTCTACAGCGAACAGGACCTCTTGGGGCGGGTCTTACGGGACCTTTTCACGGACGAAGTGGAGCGCCTGGTGGTAGACACCCCGCAACTGCGTGACCAGGTGTTGGCACTGTTGGACGGTATCGACCCGCAGTTAAAGACGCACGTTTACTGGGAGAACCGGGACAACGTGTTTGCCTTTTACGGCGTAGAGCAGGAGATGCAAAAAGCGTTGCAGCGGCGGATCTGGCTGAAGTCGGGAGGGTACCTTATCTTTGATCAGGCGGAGGCGCTTACCGCCATTGACGTGAATACGGGGAAGTATACCGGGCGCACCGATCTGGAACACACGGTTTTTCAGACCAACATGGAGGCCGCCGTGGAAATTGCCCGCCAGTTGCGCCTTCGCAATATCGGCGGTATTATCATTGTAGACTTTATCGACATGATACGCGAGGATCACCGAGCCCAGGTGCTGGCGACCTTTGCGGCGGAAATCAAGAAAGACCGGCGCCGGACGCACATTCTCGGTTTGACCAGGCTGGGCCTGGTCGAGTTGACGCGCAAAAAGGTGTACCCCAGCCTGGCCGAAATGCTGCTGGTGCCGTGCCCGGCCTGCGGCGGCACCGGGAAAGTGGTGGCCGCGCATACGCATTAAAAAGCCTTGCCACGGGAAGCGCTCTTTGGTAAAATATCAGGCGTGATTACCGCTCGGGAAGGGTTGCAAGCGGCATATTGCCCGCCTTTGTCCCGGCGAGACCTCTCAGGGAGGATAAGACAGGAATGTACGCCGTAATTGAAACCGGGGGTAAGCAGTATCGGGTTGCCCGAGGGGATACGATCTCTATCGAGAAGCTGCCGGTCGAGCCCGGCCAGGAGGTGGTATTTGACCGCGTGCTGCTTGTGTCCTTACCGGAGGGATACAAGATCGGGCAGCCGACCGTGGACGGAGCCCGCGTGGTAGGCAAGGTGGTTAAACACGGGCGGGCCCGCAAGATTACGGTCTTTAAGTACAAGGCGAAAAAGAACTACCGGCGTACGCGGGGTCACCGGCAACCTTATACGCAGGTGGTTATCGAAGAGATTCGAACCTGATGGAGGTGACATTATGGCGCACAAGAAGGGCGTTGGCAGTTCACGTAACGGCCGCGATTCCGCAGCCAAAAGGTTGGGCGTCAAGCGCGGAGACGGACAATTTGTCACGGCGGGCAGCATTATCGTCCGCCAGCGGGGCACGCGTATTCATCCCGGCCGCAATGTCGGCATCGGCGGTGATGACACCCTCTTTGCCCTCGTAGACGGCTTTGTGCGTTTCCACCGTAAAGGTCGCGACAAGAAGCAGGTCAGTGTTCTACCCGCGGCTTCGACGGTGTAAGCTGAAGGATTCCTAGCCGGTCCGTAAAGACCGGCTTTTTCTGTTTGGGGGTATGAACATTGCGGCAACCGTGCGCGCTGGCAACCGGGATCGGCAGTCTTCCGTTCATTGAGCCGGAAGAGGCGCTGGAGCTGATTTATCGGTACCTGCCTTTCGTTCCTCACTGGCCTCAACTACCGCGCCGGGGAATGTCGGAAGGGTTCATTCTGCAATTCCTTTTCCCCTTGTTGGAAACGGGTGTCTTACGGTGCGGGGCCGAAAAAGCGTACTTCGCCACCGACGCGCCTGATTGGGCCGAGCGGCTGGCCGCCTTTTACGAGCTGTACCTTGCGGCCGAGGAAGGGGACGAGGCGGCACTGGCCCGCTTTGGTACGCCCCGGGAGGCGGCGGTAGGGCTGTACACCTTCCTGGAAAGGGCGCCGGGACGTTTGCAGGAGGCAATGGCGGTGAAAGGGCAGGTGGTCGGACCGCTTACGGCAGGTTTCAGCCTGAACGACGCCTCCCGCCGGCCGGCATACTACGACGAACAACTGCGCGACGTTATTGTCAAAACCCTCGCCCTCAATGCCAGGTGGCAGGTCAGGACCCTGGCAGAGACGGGAAAGCCGGTCCTGCTTTTTATAGACGAGCCCGGGGTCAGCATTTACGGCCAATCCACGTATATCACCGTAACCAGAGAAATGATTCTGAACGACCTGGTAGAACTGGTCCGGGCCATTGGCGACAACGGGGGAATGTCCGGCATTCACTCGTGTGCCGCGGTAGACTGGAGCATTCTTATGGACGCCGGGCCGGCGATCGTCAGCTTTGATGCTTACAGTTACTTTTCTTCGCTTATCCCCTACGCAGGCGAATTGGCAGCTTTTCTGGCCGGCGGCGGCATTCTCGCCTGGGGCATCGTACCGACCTCGGAGCGTGTTCTTGAGGAGAATGTGACAAGTCTTTTGCGGCGGCTGGAAAACCAATGGGGCGAGCTGGCGGCCCGGGGTATGGAGCGCGACACCCTGCGCCGCCAATGCCTTATAACGCCGAGTTGCGGTCTGGGGTTGCTCACGGAAGACCTCGCGCACCGGATCTACGCCCTGACGGCCGGGGTAGCGGCAGCCGTCCGGGAAGGATAGGAACGGGATTGCGCCGATGCCTGTAGACTACCACGTGCACACGTATCGTTGCGGTCACGCCGAAGGGGACCCGTCCGCCTACCTCGCGGTGGCACGCGCCCGGGGACTGCGAGAGATCGGTTTTGCCGATCACATTCCCCTCTATTTCCTGCCGCGCACCGCACGCGACCCCTCGCTGGCCATGGCGGAAGAGGAACTTCCCCGCTACGTAAGCGAGATAAAAGCTTTGCAAACCGCCTACCCGGGCATAGCCGTCCGGCTCGGCATCGAGGCCGATTACGTCCCCGGCTACGAAAAGGAACTGGCCTGCATCCTTGGCACCTACCGCTTCGACTACGTCATCGGCTCCATTCATTACCTGGACGGGTGGGGTTTTGACAACCCGGAGCAACTGGCGGGGTACGAGGGGCGGGATCCCGACGAATTGTACCGTGCGTACTTCACGCTTCTCGGAGAGGCCGCCGCTTCCGGCCTCTTTGACATCATAGCCCACCCGGATCTGATCAAGAAATTCGGGTGCCGCCCCGCGACCGATCCGGCACCCCTTTACGAAACCGCAGCCGCCGTATTTGCCCGCGCCGGCGTCTGTGTCGAGGTGAATACGGCGGGCCCGCGGGGCCCCCCCCCCGGAAACTACCCCCG
>DMDP01000093.1 GCA_003445475.1 Peptococcaceae bacterium
CACCCGCCCGTACGGAGTATTGGCCAGCAGCTGCAGCCCCAAGAAGACCACGGCCAGCAGAGCATAAACCAGCAGTACATTGGCCAACCCTACTTCGCGCGGCGAGTCGCCAAGAAACTTGCAGGCCGAAGGAACCACAATGCCGTGTACGCCTCCGGCCAGCTGATCCTCCGCCTTTACAATCAGGCGAAGGATCTCGCCAAAGGAAATGGTAACAATGGCCAGGTAGTCTTCGCGCAGGCGCAGGGCCGGGAGGGATATCACCGCTCCCAGGATGCCGGCAACAACGGCTCCCGCCAGCAGAGTAAGCCAGTACGGCACCCCGAGATTGGCCAGCACGGCGTAGGTGTACGCCCCGGCCATGAAAAAGGCCACTTTACCAAAGTTGGCGAGCCCGGTGAAGCCGAACTCCAGGTTCAGGCTGAGGGCCAGTAAGGCGTAAATGCCCGCAAAAACAAGGACGTCGAGTACGTAGATTAATGGATCCATGTTCTCACCCGGCTATCCCTTTCGGTCGTACGAGAAGCACGATAATCAGGATCAGGAACGCGATGGCCATGCGGTATTCCGTTGACAGGCCAACGCCGGAAAGGAAGATGACCCCGAAATTCTCGGCAAAGCCCAGGATCAGCGACGCCAGAATCAAGCCATAGAAACTGCCGATGCCGCCCAGGACGGTGGCGGCAAACACGGGCAAGAGAATGTCCCACCCGAGCATGGGGAAAAGGCGGGTATCGGCCGCCCGAAATACGCCGGCCAGCCCTGCCAGGGCAGCCCCGATGAACCAGGCCAAAAGAATGACCCGCTCCCGGTTGATCCCGGTGACGGAGGCCAGTTCCGGGTTGTTGGCAATCGCCCGAATGGCTTTGCCCGTTTTCGTACGGGTAAGAAAGAAATGCAGCGCAACGCCGGCAACCACAGCCGTTAGAATGATCCAGACCCACAGGGAAGTAACCCTGATGCCGCCCACTTCATAGGCGGCCCATACGGTCTGGTAGGATAACGAGGACCAGCTCCAGATCTCGGCGATAGTGTAACGGATTGCGTATCCGAGGCCGATGGAGGCAACCATCAGAAGGACGAGGCTCGCCCTGCGCTCTACGAGGGGTCGGAAAACCAGGGAATAGGATAGAACACTAACCAGGCCCGCGATCACGGCTGCCGTCACCAGAGCCAGCAGAAAGTTGCCCTCCGGCTGCACCAGGAAGATGAAACCGGCATAGGCGCCGAGGGTAATAAACTCGGCATATGTAAAGTTGGGGAACCTGGAAAGGCCAAAGGTGAGGGTCAGACCGGTTCCTGCGAGAAGATAGATACTGCTGGTAATGAGGGCGTTCAGTATAACTTGTCCGATGTTCTCCATCGTATCTCTTCTTCCTGCAAATAAGAGCGGAGCTTGGCTATTTGGTTCCTATTCGTTGGGTAATACCAGAATCCTTCTTTAACTTCAATTCGGTTCGCAGCAAGAGCCCGTTCACCGGGCCAAAAACAAAGATGCCTTTCGGCATCTGGGGTATCCACAACCTTACCCCGGCGGTTGTTCCTTGCCACTTGGGAGCCGGGTTCAGAAGGACAAACCACTTCGCCTCCTTCCACGGACAGGCACAATAGTCTACTATAGGCGCAGCAGCGCCGTTACTACTTCTCCAGGGCCGCTTCAAGTGCCAGATCCAGAAGACAGTCCGGGCAAACGACTTCGTCCGGCTCTACCGGGCAAGCGCAAAACGGGCAGTAGCACCCATCCTCCCCCTGCAAGCGTACGCGCGCCGCATCCGGCAAACGAACCTTCTCCACAACCGCCAAGAGAACCGACCCTTTCTGCCTGGGGTTTTACGACAAGGCTACAGCCCTTGCTGCCACCCCTGCCGCATCTACGGCGATAAATTCGCGACCAAGCGACAAATTCCTGCCCATCGGCCCAAAATTCTTTGACGCTTTTCAGGTTATGCCGTACGCCGGTATTGTGTTACCCTGATTCCCACGCGAGTTCGATTACGTCGCCATCCTTGAGGGGGTCGGTGTAGGCGGCGCTTTTGCCGTTGAGGAATATCTTCAGGTTACCCTCCCGGTGCAGGAGGTCGGTGTCAATAAAATTAAAGATGTCCAGGAGGATGGGGGCCCGGAAGCCGTCCAGAACCACCGGCGCCCCGTTTACCGTTACGGTTATGCCCCCGTCCTGCCGGCCGGCCGCCTCCGCGGCCACCAGTGTCAGCCTGTCGCCGTCCGCCAGGAGATAATCATCGTGCACGGGAGCGCCGTTGGCCAGTACCTGCCACCTGGCGAGGTCTATCCCTTCCCGGCGCGCCAGTTTCTCCACCGTCCACCGCGTGTCGATCCAGAGGCGATCGTCGGCACGAATTTCGGTGTCCGGTGTGGCGGGAACGTCGTTGAGGGTGCAAACCGGTTCCAGGACAAGCAAACGGTCGTCCAGAAAGACCTTAATCCCGCCGCCGGGCGGGAGGTAATCGCGGACAAAGGCCCGGGCGTCGCGTCCGTTCCGGGCGGGCTCCACCAGGATCGCATCGCCGTCGGCGACCGGCGTCCGCAGGTGCGCCGGCTGCCCGTTGACGGTAATGCTGGCGGCCCGGCCCAGTTCTCCGCGCCGGACTTCCGTCTGCCCGTTCAGGCTGAAACGGAGGTCCCGCCCGTTGCCGGGCAAGAGCAACCGCGGGCTGAAATCGGCAAAGCTCAAGCAGTCGGCCACGGTGAGGTGTCCGCCGTTGAAAATCCGGTAGGACGTCCCGTTAACCGTAACGTTCACGAAGGTATAGCCGCGCTTTTTGAGGGCTACCGTGGCGATCCCCACCACCGTAACCCCTTCCGGGCCGGCCACGACGTCGTTCGCCGGCGGTACCAGGTCCCTGATCATCCGGCGG
>DMDP01000229.1 GCA_003445475.1 Peptococcaceae bacterium
TGCGGCGCCGTGGCGCTGGTGATCTCCACAAGAAACCATAAAGCTTACTGGTTGGAAATCGGGTGTGCGGTCTGCGAGGCCATGCACCTGTTCAGGTTCTCGCCGCATGAGCTTTTCACACCCGATATTACCCACATCCTGTGCCACGAAAGCGAGCTCGAACTGGCACACCTGGGGCCCCGGGAAAAAGTTGAGCAGTACGTTAGGAACCGTACCGAAGCCCTGGAAGCCCTCGTCGAAGAGATGGGGGGCAGCAACTACTTTACCAACGCGGAAATCATGCTGGGCACCCTTACCCACGTCCACTTTCTTGCCGAAGAGGGCAATCTGGTGTGCCCCTGCGGCAAAAGCCGGATAGAACTGGAGATCTTTCCGGACCGCTTGGAACTCCACTGCCGGAATTGTCAGCGTTTCCGCATTTTCTACGCCCAGACGGAACGGGACCTTGACCGCCTGACGCGGCTGGATTGTATCGAACTCACGCGCCAGGTGCTGGTCGGCCGCAAAAAGCACCGAAAACGCGACAAACATTAGGAGGTATTTCTGTGTCCCTCGTCGACGCCGCATCCCTCCTCCGGCGCGCCGCCCGCGGCGGCTGGGCGGTGGGCGCGTTCAACTGCAACAACATGGAGATCCTCCAGGCCATTATCCGCGCCGCCGAAGCAGAAAACGCCCCGGTTATCGTTCAGGCCAGTCAGGGAGCCATTAAATACGCCGGTTTGGGATACATCGCCGCCATGGCCCTGCACGCCGCGCGTGCGGCCCGCGTACCCGTGGCCGTCCACCTGGATCACGGTACCAGTTTCGAGCAGGTCGTGCGTTGCGTCCGCGCCGGTTTCACCTCCGTGATGATCGACGGTTCCCACCTTCCCCTGGAAGAGAATATTGCGCTCACGCAACGGGTGGTGGAAGTGGCGCGTCCGGTCGGTGTATCGGTGGAGGCCGAACTTGGCCGCATCGGCGGCGCCGAGGACGACATCAGGGTCCGGCAGCGGGAGGCCTTTTTCACCGATCCGGAAGAAGCGGCCCGCTTTGTCGGCGAAACGAAGGTGGATTCCCTGGCGGTGGCCGTCGGCACGGTCCACGGGCGTTACCGCGGCGTTCCCCGCCTGGATTTCGAGCGCCTGCGCCGCATCCGGTCCCTGGTTGACGTCCCGCTGGTGCTTCACGGTTCTTCCGGGGTGCCGGCCGATGCGATCCGGGAAGCCATCGCCTCCGGGATCGCCAAGGTGAACATCGACACCGACATCCGGCAGGCGTTCGTGACCGCCCTGCGGCGGGCCCTGGCAGAGGCGCCGGACGAGATCGACCCGAGAAAAGTTCTGGGCCCGGCTCGGGACGCGGCCACGGACGTTATCAGGGAAAAAATCAGGCTCTTCGGCAGCTCCGGTCGCGCCCAGGAAATACGGGAGGTGGTATCATAAGACTCTTCATCGACACGGCCAATGTAGAGGAAATCCGCGCTGCCGCGGAACTGGGGGTAATCTCGGGGGTTACTACCAATCCCACCCTGGTGGCCAGGGAGGGGCGGGACTTCTTCGAAGTGCTGAAGGAGATTGTGTCCCTGGTCGACGGACCCATAAGCGCCGAAGTAGTCAGCACGGAGGCGCTGGCGATGGTGGCCGAGGCCGAAAAGCTGGCGGCCATTCACCCGAACGTCGTCATCAAGATCCCCATGCTGCCGGAAGGAATCAAGGCCGTAAAGACCCTCGAGACCCGCGGTATCAAAACCAACGTTACCCTGGTCTTTTCCGCCAACCAGGCACTCCTGGCGGCCCTTGCCGGGGCCAGCTACGTCAGCCCCTTCGTCGGGCGGCTCGACGACGCCGGCCACGACGGGATCGGCGTGGTGGCCGATATCGTCGAGATCTTCGATACCTACGGCTTTGACACGCAGGTGATTGCCGCCAGCATCCGTCACCCCCTGCACGTTGTCGCAGCCGCCCAGGCCGGCGCCCACATTGCCACGGTGCCTTACAAGGTGCTCATGCAGATGTTCAAACACCCGCTTACCGATGTCGGCGTCAAGCGCTTCCTTGACGACTGGGCCAAAATCTCTCGCTAAGTAGTAGATCTGCGGTCTCCCGCTGCCGGTTTCTTGTGGTACGCCCCGTATAAAACCCGATCCGGTTGGTTATCAAAATTAATGCTCAGCTAGGGAGGGATACCCTTGGCCATCAATGACCTGGAACAGAAGACGGTGGCCGAACTGTACAAGATTGCGAAGGAAATGAATATCCCCGGTTATTACCGGATGCGTAAGAAGGAGCTGATCTACGAGATAGGGAAGGCGCAGATGGAGAAAAGCGGGCTCTTTCTGGCCCAGGGTGTCCTCGAGATCCTTCCGGAAGGGTACGGTTTCCTGCGCCCGTTCCACTACCTCCCCTCCAACGACGACATTTACGTGTCCGCGTCCCAGATCCGCAAGTTCGGGTTGCGCACCGGCGACCTGGTGGCGGGGCAGGTGCGGCCGCCGAAGGAGAACGAAAAATACCTGGCCCTCTTGCGGGTGGAGAAGGTGAACGAAGGGCCTCCCGAGCAGGCAGCCGACCGCCTGCATTTCGACGCCCTCACGCCCCTCTACCCCCACGAGCGCGTCCGCCTGGAAACCACGCCCAACCGCATCGCCGCCCGCATCATCGACCTCATTTCGCCGATCGGGAAAGGGCAACGGGGCCTGATCGTGGCCCCGCCAAAGGCCGGCAAGACAACCCTGCTCAAGGAGATTGCCAACAGCATCACGGCCAACCACCCCGAGATCGTCCTGCTCATCCTGCTCATCGACGAGCGGCCCGAAGAGGTAACGGACATAGAGCGCTCGGTGGACGCCGAGGTGATCAGCTCCACTTTCGACGAACCGCCGGACAGCCACGTCAAAGTGGCGGACATGGGGCTGGAACGGGCCAAGCGCCTGGTCGAGCACGGCAGGGACGTGGCCATCCTCCTCGACAGTATCACGCGGCTGGCGCGGGCCAACAACCTTGTGGTGCCCCCCAGCGGGCGCACTCTCACGGGCGGCGTCGACCCGGCGGCCCTGCACAAACCGAAGCGGTTCTTCGGCGCGGCCCGTAAGATCGAAGAGGGCGGCAGCCTGACCATCCTGGCGACGGCGTTGATCGAGACGGGGAGCCGCATGGACGACGTCATTTTCGAGGAGTTCAAGGGTACGGGCAACATGGAACTGGTGCTGGACCGCCGCCTGGCCGAGCGCCGCCTCTTTCCGGCCATCGACGTCCAGCGCTCGGGCACCCGCAAGGAAGAGCTGCTCCTGGGCGAAGACGAACTCGAGCTCATCTGGTACTTCCGCAAGGTAACCAACCAGATGGCGCCGTGGGAGGCCATGGAACACCTGCTGGAGGAGATGAAGCGCACCAAGTCGAACGCCGATCTCCTGCGTCACTTCCAGGCCTTCAAGCGCGCCGGCGGTCAACTTCCGGACACTCCCAATTCCTCGCGTGCTTGCAAGATCTGAGTTATCCGGGTTAGAGCGTATCCGCGCCCCGCATTCCGGGAATACTAGTTAGTGAGTTTCACTCTACAATGCGGGGTGACGCCTGTGATCGGCAAACTGAAAAGCGTAAACCGGAAGGCCGGCGCCCTGGCCCTGGCCGTCCTGGTGAGCCTTTTCGCGGCCCTGCCTGCGGGGGCGCACCCGGACGATCTGTTGCGCACCGATGTGCCGTACACAAGCCCGGGCTTCACGGAGCCGAGCTTTTACCGTGTGCGGAAAGGAGACACCCTCTGGGCGATCGCCCGCCGGTGCGGCGTGGACGTGGAGACGCTGGCCGCGGCCAACGGCCTCAAGACGTACGATTTTATCGTGGATGGGCAGCGCCTGGCCCTGCCGGGTGGGGCCGTCGTGCATCGGGTGGCGGAAGGCGAGACGCTCTGGGACATCGCGGCCCGCTACCGGACGCCGGTGGCGGTCCTGGCGGCATACAACGGCCTGCAGGACCCCGACTACCTGCGGGTGCGACAGGAGATCTTCATACCGGCGCGGGGTGCCGTGGCAGCCGGTACGCGGGCCCGGCGTCTCGCCGCCCTAGAATGGCCGCTGCGCGGCCCCCTGACCTCGCTCTACGGCCCCCGCGACGGCGGCATGCACTACGGCATCGACATTGCGGCCGATGCGGGTGCTCTCATCCGTGCGGCCCGGCGCGGCAGGGTGACCTACGCCGGCCCCGCGGGCACGTTCGGGCTCCTGGTGGTACTGGAGCACGGGTACGGCGTGTCCACGTATTACGGACACTGTTCCCGCCTGCTTGTCCAGGCGGGCGACGAGGTGCGTGCGGGGCAGCCGATTGCCCGCGTCGGCAGCACGGGCCGCTCCACGGGGCCCCATTTGCACTTTGAAGTGCGTGTCGACGACCGGGCGGTGGACCCGCTGCCGTGTCTGCCGTGGGACGGCTGGGACAACTGGGCCTGAGAATGGACGTCGGAGCGTGAGTAGACGGACCGGCCCGTCGCCGCGGCTCCTGCTGCTCCGCGGCGACGGCACCGGCCGCTCGCTCGGGACGCTGCCGGTCCTCCTGCGGATTGCCATCTAGTAAGGCCAGGCAGTCAGGCCGCCTTCGAGGAAGCGCACGCGCTCGAACCCGGCCCCGCGCAAGATGCATTGCGCCTCGTAACTCCGCAAGCCCTGCGGGCAAACGACGACGATTTCCCTGTCGCGGGGGAGTTCGGCCAGGCGCGCGCGCAACTCGCCCAGCGGAATGACCACGGTGCGGCGGTCCTTGAACGGCTTGGCCTTGCTTTGGGGCACGGTGCGCACGTCCAGAATGACGAGGTCGTCTCCGTTTTGCATCCCGGCGTATAGCTCGTCGGCCGTGATGGTCTGCGCCAGCCCGGCCTGCTTGTTACGCACCGTGTTGGCCGCGTGGTGTACGACGTCCAGCGGCGTGCTGAAAGGAGGCGAGTACCCCAGATCCACCTCGGCCACGTCGTCCACCGTGCCGCCCAGCCTGATGATCGAGGCCAGTACGTCGACGCGTTTCACCACTTCCGCGGCGCCTAGCGCCTGCGCGCCCAGGACGCGTTGCGTGCCCTCCTCGGTAATGAGCTTGAGCAGGACCAGGCCCTGTCCGGGATAGTAGGCCGGCCGGTCCAGGGCGGTAACCAGGGTGGCCGCGGCCTTGAATCCCGCCGCCCTGGCCTCCTGCAGGCCCAGACCGGTGCGCCCCACGCTGTAGTCGAACAGCCTGGCGACGGCGGTGACCAGGACCCCCTTAAACCTGCCGTGCCCGCCGGCCAGGTTGTCCGCGGCAACCCGTCCCTGGCGCACGGCCACCGAGGCCAGCGGCACGTATACCTTCCGGTTGGACAGAAGGTGGACGCTTTCGACGCAGTCGCCCACGGCGTAAATGTCGGGGTCGGAGGTTTGCATAAATTCGTTAACCAAGAGCGCGCCGGTCTCACCCAGCGCCAGTCCCGCCGCCTGGGCCAGGTCCACGTTCGGCCGCACACCGGCGGCGATAATCACCAGGTCGGCTTCGACGGCGCCGCTTTCCGTTATTACCCGGGCCACGCGGCCCTTGTCGTTCCCCTCCAGGCGCGTTACCCGCTCGCCCAGGCGGAACTCCAGCCCTTTTTCTTCCAGCCTCTTCTGCAAAACGCGCGCCATGTCCGGATCCAGGAGGCCGGGCAGGATGGTCTCCTTTTGCTCCACGACGGTGACGAAAACGGGATGTTGGGTCAGCGCCTCTGCAACCTCGAGACCGATAAACCCGGCCCCGATTACCGC
>DMDP01000195.1 GCA_003445475.1 Peptococcaceae bacterium
GCTGGAGTGTTTTGTTGCTTGCGACCTGGAAACTACGGGCACCGACCCACAACGGGACGAGATTATCGAAGTGTGCCTCCTGAAAGTCCGCAGGGGTGAAGTGATCGACCGGCTGGTAACCCTCGTCCGTCCGTCCGCACCCCTGCCGCCCTCGATCGAACGTCTGACGGGCATTTCCGAGGCGCACCTGTCCCGGGCGCCGGGCTGGGCCGAGGTGCGGCCGCGTGTGCGCACGTTCCTCGGCGGCCTCCCGCTTCTGGGGCACAACGTTAGCTTCGATGCTTCCTTTCTCAAACGTTGGGGGGCGGACACCTTCGGCCCCCTGCTGGACACGGCCGCCCTGGCGAGAATCGTCCTGCCGACTGCCCCTTCGTACCGCCTGGAAACCCTGTGCCGGATGCTGCATATTCCCCGGGAAGCAAGCCACAGGGCGGCGCCGGACGCAGCCGCCGCCGTGCATCTTTTCGGTGTCTTAAGAGAATCGCTGGCTTCCCTGGCGCCGGACGTGGTGCGTGATATTGCCGGCCTTCTTTCCCGTGGCGGCTCGCCCTGGGCGGAAGTGTTTACTGTGGCTTGCGAGAAGCCCCCGGCAGTCAGCCGGCCGGCTGCGCGCGCGGAGGGGGAAGCTAGCGGAGACACGGCGGACGCGCCGGCCGACCCGCCGACCTGGAGCGAGGCGGCGGTCGCCGCGTTGTTTGGGGAAGGGGGTGCCCTTGCCGAATCACTCCCCCACTACGAGTACAGGCCCCAACAACTGGCGGTGGCCCGCGCCGTGGCCCGGGCCCTGGAAACCGGTCGGCATCTCCTGGTGGAAGCGGGAACGGGCACGGGTAAATCGCTTGCCTACCTGGTTCCGGCGGCCCTCTGGGCGTTGACCACGGGCGAACGGGTCCTGATCTCCACCCACACCGTCAACCTGCAGGATCAACTCCTGCAAAAAGATATTCCTCTGGCGCAACGCGTATTGGGTCGCTCCTTGCGTGTCGCCCTCCTGAAGGGTCGCCAGCATTATCTGTGCCTGCGGCGGTGGGGAGCCGTCCTCGGCCGGCCTAGACTTTCGCCGGCCGAAGCGCATTTTTACGCCCGGTTGACGGCGTGGCGGGGGTTGACGCGGAGCGGGGACGGTGGCGAAATGAACTTCACCCCGGAGGAGCGCACCCTGTGGCAGGAGGTGCGGGCCGACCCGGAAGGATGTGACGCGACCCGCTGCGAGCATGCGGGGTCCTGTTATCTTGTACGCGCGCGCAAAGCCGCCGAGCGGGCCCACCTGGTGATCACCAACCACGCCTTGTTGCTGAGCGACCTGAAAGAGGGCGGGCTGCTGCCGCCTTACGGCCCCCTGGTGCTGGACGAGGCCCACCACCTGGAGGAGGTGGCCACGAATCTTTTCGGGTGCGACATAAGCTACGGGGAGGTAGCGGGGTGGCTGGCCGCCGTGGAGAATGCCGTACAGAAGCCGCCGGAGGGAGAAGCGGGCGCGCGGTTGGCCGCCGCCCGGTCCGAAGCCGCAGCCTTCTTCACCGCCGTGGGCAAAGCAGCGCGCGCGGCCGCTTCCCAGGAGACCGCGGAGGTACGGCTTGCGCCGGGGGCGGCCAACCTGGATGCGGACGGGTGTATCCGGGCGGCCTTTGCCGGACTTACCGGGTCGGTGAACGCCGTACTGACGGTTTTGGAGAGGCGGTTAGGAAGACTGTCCGGGGCGGAAGGGGGCCATGCGGCCGGGAACGTCGCCAGGCTGATCGAAACCGGGCAAGACCTTCTGCACAGGTTGCACCTCATTTACACCGGCAAAGACCCGCACCTGGTGACGTGGGTGGAAACGGGACAACAGGAACCCCCGCGCGCCTGCACCTTAAAAGCCGCCCCTGTAGAGGTGGGCGATATCCTTTACCGGCGGCTGTTCGCCCGCCGGGGGCCGGTGATCCTGACCTCGGCCACCCTGACGTCGGAAGGATCGTTTGCCTTCTTCAAAGAGAGATGCGGCCTCGACCGCTTACCGCCGGCCGAACTCGACGAGGTCATGGTGGAATCCCCCTTCCCTTTCCGCGAACAGGCCCTGCTGTGTGTGGTTAACGATCTCCCGGAACCGCCCGCGGGCGAGGGCGAGCCCTACCTGGACGCCGTTTCGGCCTGCATCTGTCACCTGGCGGAGGCGGTGCCGGGTAAAATGCTGGCCTTGTTTACCGCGCACCGGTCCTTGCAAAAGGTTTACGTGCGCCTGCGCGATGCACTCGCCGACCGGGGCATCGCCGTCCTGGGGCACGGAGTCGACGGCGGCCGCTCGCGCCTCCTGGAAGAGTTTACCGGCCTGGAGCGCGCGGTGCTGCTCGGGGCCGCCAGCTTCTGGGAGGGGGTCGACCTGCCGGGCCAGGCCTTGCAGTGCGTGGTGGTGGTCAGGCTCCCCTTCACGCCACCGGGCAAGCCGCTGGCGGAGGCCCGGCAGGAGGTGCTGCGGCAGCGCGGATGCGACCACTTTTCCAGGATGGCCGTCCCACAGGCGGTAATCCGCTTCAAACAGGGCTTCGGCCGCCTCATACGCACGCGGCAGGACCGGGGGGTAGTGGTGATTCTCGATACCAGGTTGCTGACCCGTTCCTACGGGAAGAAGTTTTTGGCCTCTCTCCCGCCGCTGGCCGTTTACGCGGCACCGGTTCAGAAGGTGGCCGCCGCCGCGGCCGCCTGGCTGCGGAGTGACACCTTTTGCGGCCGTGCCCAATAGTATAGTAAAAAAAGCGCGAGGGAGGGACCGGGCGTGCGTGTTTACTTCTTCCGCCTTCCCGGGTTTTTACGGGCGATACTGCTGCGCTTCTTGCATTAGACCTTCCGGAAGTTCGCCCCGGTAAGGCCCCGCCGGCCAGCTTGATTTTTCGCCCTCAACCGGATACGATTTATGACAAAGGAGGCTAAATGGTTGAGGTTGAGGCTGTGCGCGGCCACTCTTGCCGGCAAAGTCGCGGCACGCCTGGCGAGGCTTTGCGGCCGGCGGGGCTCATCGCTCCCCGGGGTTGTCGCCCTGCGCCTGTACCCCGGTGTGCTGGCGAGGCTGGTAAGCCAGGTGCGCACCGGGGTAATAATTGTTACCGGAACCAACGGCAAGACCACAACCAGCAACATGATTGCGCGGATGCTCGCGTCGGCGGGTTTCCGCGTCATTAACAACCGCGAAGGCGCCAACCTGATCACCGGGGTGACGGCGGCCTTTGTCCGTGCGGCCGATCTCTTCGGGAGGATCCATTGCGACTACGCGGTTCTTGAGGTGGACGAAGCCAGCTTCCCCCGCGTGGCAGCGCAGACAAACCCCCGGCTGGTGGTAGTTACCAACTTCTTTCGCGACCAGTTGGACCGCTACGGTGAGCTTGATACCACGATCTCGTTCATCCGCCGTACCCTGGCCGAGCGTCCCCACATTTCTCTGGTCCTCAACGCCGACGATCCCCTGGTAGCCCAGCTTGCCCGCTACGTACGGAATACCAAATTCTACGGTCTGGCGCCGCGTTCCGCCGGCGCGCCGCGCGGCGCCACGTCGCGCGAGGCACGCTTTTGCCCTTTCTGCGGGCATTCTCTGGAGTACACCGGTTACCACTACAGCCAGCTGGGAATTTACCAGTGTACGGGGTGCGGTTTTGCGCGGCCCCGGCCTGACGTGGAGGCAGCCGCCGCGGCGGTCGCCGGGCAGGTGATGCGGTCGCGGGTGCGCTGGGAGGAGAAGGTCATCTCCGTGGTTTTGCCCACGCAGGGAGTATACAACCTGTACAATGCCCTGGCGGCGTTTACCACGGGTATGGTTCTGGGTATTGATCCGGCAACGGCGGCGGCAAGTCTCGGCCATTACACCCCCGCCACCGGGCGCCTCGAGGGGTTTCTTTACCGGGGTAAACCCGTATACCTCAACCTGGTGAAAAACCCCGCCGGCTTCAACGAGAGTTTGAACCTTCTTTTCGCCGGCCGCGGCACCGGGGACGTATTTATCGCCATCAACGACAACGACGCCGACGGGCACGATATTTCCTGGCTCTGGGATGTCGACTTCGAGGTGCTGGCGGGCGTCAAGGATAAACTGAGTTTTGTCTGCAGCGGCAAGCGGGGTGCGGAAATGGCGGTGCGCCTGAAATACGCCGGCGTGCCGCCGCGGAAAATCACCGTTGTGGACAATCTGCGCGCCGCAATCGACTGCACCCTGAACGGACGGGGCGGGGCGGCGTACTTCCTGGCCACTTATACCGCGCTCTGGCCGGTGGAAAAGCTGCTGCGGCGGCGCGTTACCAGAACGGCGTTGGAGAACGCGGCCGACGTCTGATGTGCCGGGCGATGTATGACGCGGTATCCCGGAGGGGCAAAAATGCTCACCGTCTGCCATCTTTATCCCGACCTGTTAAACCTTTACGGTGACCGGGGCAACATCATTGCCTTTGTGCGCCGGTGTCAGTGGCGGGGTATTCCCGTCCGGGTCCGGGAGGTGGGTATCGGGGAACCCGTGGATTTCGGCGCCGTGGACTTTGTTTTTCTCGGCGGCGGGTCCGACCGCGAACAGACCCTGATGGCCGAAGACCTGCTGCGGCGGAAGGATGAGTTGCAGGCGGCCATCGAGGACGGACTGGTAATGCTGGCCATCTGCGGCGGGTACCAGTTGCTGGGTCGATACTACCGCACCTTGCAGGGTGAAACCATCCCCGGCCTCGGGCTGCTGGATTTTTACACCCGGGCCGGCGAGAAGCGCCTCATCGGCGATATCGCCGTGGAGGCCGAGTTAGGGGGGCGTACGGTGCGCCTGGTGGGCTTCGAAAACCACGCCGGGCAGACGTTCCTGGGGAACATTCGGCCTTTCGGCCGCGTCCTCGCCGGTTACGGCAATAACGGGCAGGACGGAACGGAGGGAGCGCGTTACAAGAACGTGTTTTGCAGTTACCTGCACGGCCCGATCCTGCCCAAGAACACCGCCTTGACCGACTATCTCATCGGACGTGCGCTGGCCCGCCGGGGACAGGATGGAATTCTTTGCCCGCTCGACGACACCTTCGAGGAGCGAGCGTGCGCCGTGATCCTGCGCCGGCTACGGCTGGGCAGATGAGTCAAGCCGAACAGTGTATATCTCGAGATTCTTGTGGGGTGGTTGGGCTGGCCGAGAACACCAACTGGCACACGCAGGACGTTGAGACGCTCACCCGGGAACTTGGTACAAACCTCAACAGCGGGCTTGCCCCGGCGGAGGCCCAAGCCCGCTACCGGCAGTACGGCCCCAACCGGCTGCCGGAAGCCAGGGGAGTGCCACCCTGGCTTATATTTGTCCGGCAGTTCAAGAGCGTCATCGTCCTGCTCCTGGCGGCGGCCACCGGCGTTTCCATTGCCCTGGGGGATCTCGTCGAGGCGGCGGCGATCGCCGTTGTTATTCTCCTCAATGCGTTGTTCGGTTTCGTCATCGAGTTGAGGGCTGAACGCGCCGTCGCGGCGCTGAAACGCATTATCACCCGCACGGCCAAGGTAATCCGCGGCGGCCGGCTGGTGGAAATCCCCGCAACCTCGGTCGTACCCGGGGATCTCCTGGTTCTGGAGGAAGGCGACAGGGTAGCGGCAGACGCCCGGCTGGTCGACGCCGACAGCCTCGCCACGGTTGAGGCGGCGCTTACCGGGGAGTCGCAACCGGTGGAAAAAGACACGCGGCCCCTTGCCAACGGGCGGCTTCCCCTCGGCGATCGTACGAACATGGTGTATGCGGGGACCAGTGTGGCCCGGGGCAGCGGCCTGGCGGTGGTCACCGCGACCGGCCGCGCCACGGAGATCGGCCACATAGCGGGCCTGCTGGAGCAAACTAAGGAAGAGAAGACCCCGCTCGAAAAGCGCCTGGGTGCGCTGGGCAACCGGCTGGTGGTCGTGGCGCTGGTGGTTGCCGCCGTGGTCACCGTGGCCGGCTGGCTTGCCGGTCATCCTTTCCTGGAGATCCTTACCACGGGTATTGCCCTGGCGGTGGCTGCCGTGCCTGAGGGGCTGCCGGCCGTGGCGACCATCACGCTGGCCATCGGCGTGCGCCGCATGGCCAGGCAAAACGCCATCGTCCGCCGGTTGCCGGCCGTGGAGACCTTGGGCTCGACAACGGTTATCTGCACGGACAAAACGGGCACCCTCACCGAGAACCGGATGACGCTGATGGCGGCCTGGGTGGACGGGGAAGACGTCGGGCTTGGCGACCGGTGGTGGGTCAAGCCCGTTAAACCGGCGTTGCGCGAGCTTCTGGAGGCGGGTGTCCTTGCCAGCCGGGCCGGGCTGCAAAAAGACGCTGAAGGCAATTGGGACGTCGTGGGTGACGCCACGGAAGGGGCGCTCGTCCTGGCCGGGATGCGCGTGGGGTTCACGCGCGAGCAGGCCGAGGAACAGGGGTATGTTCACCTAGAAGAGATCCCCTTTTCCTCCGAAACCAGGCGCATGGCGGTGTACTACCGCCTTCCCGGCGGGCACACGGCGGTCTTCGCCAAGGGGGCGCCGCCCGTAATCCTGGACGCCTCCAGGTGGCTGAAGCGGAACGGAGAAATCTCACCTCTTGACGACTCCACCCGGCAAGCGGTGCTTGCGGCGGCGGAGAACTTTGCCGCGCGAGGACTGCGCATCCTCGCCGTGGCCTACAAGCCCGTACGCACGGTGGAAGAGGAAGCCTTCGCCGACCTTGTCTTCCTGGGACTGGTGGCGGTGGCCGACCCGCCCCGGGCGGAGGTGCCGGCCGCGATTGCCGAAGCACGCTCCGCCGGGGTGCGCACGGTGATGGTCACCGGCGACCATCCGGCGACCGCCAGGGCCATCGCCGAGCAAACCGGCCTGGCCGAGCCCGGTGCCGAGGTGGTAACCGGCAGCGAGTTGGCGGCCATGGAGCGCGCGGACCTGGTGGCCCGGGTCGGCAGGGTAAACATTTTTGCGCGGGTTTCGCCAAAACAAAAGCTCGATATTGTGGAGGCCCTCAAAGAACGTAACGAGATTGTCGCCATGACCGGCGACGGGGTGAACGACGCACCGGCCCTCAAGCGGGCGGACATCGGCATTGCCATGGGGCGGGAGGGCACGGCGGTGGCCCGGGAAACGGCCGACATTATCCTGGCCGACGATAACTTTGCTACGATCGTGAGGGCGGTAAGGCAGGGGCGCGTGATTTTCGACAATATCCAGAAGTTCATTCAGTACCTCTTTTCCTGCAACCTGAGCGAAATCATTCTGATCTTCCTGGCGATTATTCTCGGTTTGCCCGTGCCCTTGCTGGTCCTGCAGATTTTGTGGCTCAACCTGGTGACGGATGTCTTTCCGGCGCTGGCCCTGGGGTGGGAACCGCCGGAAGGCAACGTCATGCGCCGTCCCCCAAGGGACCCGGCGCAGGGACTCCTCACAGGCCGTTTGCAGTTGGGTATCCTGTTGGAGGGGATCTTGCTGGCCGCAGGTCCGTTAGCCGCCTATGTGTATGCCCTGTCCGCGATGGACGGCACAGGCGTGGCACGTACGGTGGTCTTTTTGAGTCTTTCCTTCGCGCAACTTTTCCACGTGTTCAACATCCGCCGGTTTGACCGCTTTGGTATCGACCGCTCGCTGCTGGACAACCGGCAGCTCGTCGGGGCGCTCTTCCTTACGGTGAGCCTGCAGCTTATGGCCGTTTACCTCCCTGCGCTGAACGCAGTATTGCGCACCGTACCTCCCGGCGGCGCGGAGTGGCTGCTTGTGGTCCTTGCCGCCGGGGGTCCGGTAGCGCTCGCACAAATCGTCCGCCGCCATATACGTTACGCTTGACTTAATTATCACGATTTAGCATTATACGTAAAACGCCGGGCGTCCGACAGGGAGGGGATAACGTGCAGATCCGGGACAAGATCCTTGCGTGTTTCGCCGGGGCATTGCTGCTTGTGCTGCTGA
>DMDP01000236.1 GCA_003445475.1 Peptococcaceae bacterium
GGCATACATCAGTTCTTTAGGTTCACCGACGCTGAGCCCGCCGATGCCGTACCCCGGAAAATCCAAGGCCGCCAGCTCGCGGGCGCTGCGCGCCCGTAACGCCGGATATACAGAACCCTGCACAATGCCGAAAAGCGCCTGCTGCTTGGAGACATGCGCCCGCCTGGCCTGCTCCGCCCACCTGGTGGTGCGTTCGACGGCGGCGCGCGCCTCATCAAGGTCACAGGGGTAAGGTACGCACTCGTCAAGCGCCATGGCAATATCCGAGCCCAGTGCTTCCTGGATGGCCACGACCTTTTCCGGCGTAAAAAGGTGCTGCGAACCGTCGATGTGCGAGCGGAAGATTACCCCCTCATCGGTTACCTTGCGCAGGGGAGCAAGACTGAAAACCTGGTACCCGCCGCTGTCGGTCAGGATGGCGCCGTCCCAGTGCATGAAGCGGTGCAGCCCGCCGGCTTCCCGGATCAGGTCGTGACCCGGACGGAGGTAGAGGTGATAAGTATTGGCCAGGATAATCCTTGCCCCCAGAGCCTCTACTTCCTCCGGCGTCATCGTTTTGACCGTGGCCTGGGTGCCTACCGGCATGAAAACCGGCGTTTCGATAATACCGTGGGGGGTTACAAGTTCTCCCGTTCTTGCGCCACTCCGCGCATCTTGCGCCGTGACCCGGAATCCTATCCCCATTTTCCCCTCAAATCTAAACAATCAACATGGCGTCGCCAAAACTGTAAAAACGGTAACGCTGCTCAATCGCCTCGCGGTAGGCGGCCAGAATTCTTTCCCGTCCCGCAAAAGCACACACAAGCATGAGAAGCGTCGACCGGGGCAAGTGGAAATTGGTAATAAGAGCATCGACGATGCGGAACCTGTACCCCGGGTAGATAAAAAGGCTCGACCAACCCTGCCCGGGACGGACGCTGCCGTCGGCCCCCGCGGTTTCCAGGCAGCGCGTCACGGTTGTTCCCACCGCGACCACCCTGCGTTTTTCCCGTTTCGCAGTATTGACGGCCTCGGCCGTACCCTCCGGCACCAGATAGTATTCCTCGTGCATCCGGTGCTCTTCTATTTTTTCCACCCGAACCGGGCGGAAGGTATCAAGACCTATATGAAGCACCACCGGTTGTATTAAGACACCCTGTTCCTTTATCTTTTCTAAGAGGGCCGGGGTGAAGTGCAGGCCCGCCGTGGGGGCCGCCGCCGACCCGCCGACCTGCGCATAGACCGTCTGGTAGCGACCGGCGTCGTCCAAGGGCTTCTTTATATACGGGGGGAGCGGAACGCTTCCCGCCCGTGCCAGTACGTCCTCAAACTTTCCTTCCCAGAGAAAGGTTACGTGCCGCAACCCGCCCGGCACCCGCCGCACAACCTCTCCTCGCAGAATACCCCCGCCGAACACGAGGCGCGTACCCACAGGCACCCGGCGTGACGGCCGCACCAGGGCCTCCCAGGTGACATCGCTCAGGGGGCGCAGCAACAATAACTCTACTCTTCCGCCCGTCGGTTCCTTCATCCCCAGCAGGCGTACGGGCAGCACCCTGGTCTCGTTAACCACCAGTACGTCCCCGGGCACCAGGTAGCGCGGTAGGTCTCGAAAGAGGGCGTGCTCGAAACGATCGCTGCCGCGGCGAACAACCAGCAGGCGCGAAGCATCCCGCTCCGTTAAGGGCTCCTGGGCGATTAACTCTTCCGGCAGATCGTAATCGAAATCACTGAGCTTCATAAAAATAATAAGCCCCCGTACCTATGTAAGTATACCGGGGGGCTGACAGCATGGCAATATAATCTCAGACGGCTAGGTATAGGCCGGGGCCAGCACCGTACCGGTATAGTAGTACTGCAGTATCTGGTCGTACGTATGTCCCTGCTCGGCCATGCCCCGCGCACCGTACTGGGACATGCCGACGCCGTGGCCGTTCCCGCTGCCGGTGAAGGTTACTCTGGTAGGTACGCCCACGGCGTCCACTTCTTTAGCCAGTTGGAACGGAGCACTTTTCAAGCCGAAGGCCCTGCGGACATTGTCAGCGTTAAAAATGTCGTAGTATCGCTCCGTTCCGTCGGGTAACCGGCCTTCGACGCGTACCTTCTTAATGCGTGCTCCGGTAGCTGTTCTCTCCAGCTCAACGATGTCGGTCACCGTCTGAAACTGCCAGCCAGCACCTTGTTTAAAAAGCCAATTATTAATTAAATCAGTTAGTTGACTTATGTCATAACTAACCTTCCAGTTATAATAGTTGTCATTAACGTCATAGGGGTCCTGTTTCCCTTTGATCCCCGGAACAGGCTTCAACCACACGTCCTCCGCGTTTTCAATATACCCCCCGCTGGATGAATGGTAAAACGCAGCAACCGGCTCACCCGGCAAGCCGCCACGAGAGGGCGTTCCGGGCGCGGCATAAACGAGAGTTTGCCCCCTTGTTTCTTCTACGGCCCGCGTGGTAGCCGGGTTTTCGCCGTCATAGCCGAGGTACATCTGACTGGCCTCCGTGGGGTAGACGTGAAAAGCTTTATCAGCCCCGTCCCATATCTGGCGCAGGGCATAACTTCGGGCAGCTACCGCCTGGGCTTTCAAGACTTCATAAGGCCACTGTGCCGGGACCTCACCGGGGACAACGCTGAGCAGGTACTGTTCGAGCGGCAATTCGTTGATCACGAGCAGCCCCTGATCACTCGCCCGAATCTCCAGATTCCCCCTGTAGCGCCGCCACTGGCCGTTGGCCAGTTGGATACCGATGAGGTTAAGCTGGCCGGATTTCAAGGCCATCTTCCGGCCTCCGGGGCTGAGAACCTGGTAGGCAGAAGGATCGCGGCCCAGGGTCGCCATGTTATTGCCTGCCCCGAGAACGATAAGGCCCTCCGTTCCGGACTTCTCGACGACCCGGCCCCCCGGGCCGGCCACGGCAAGCCGGACACTCACCTGCTCCACCCTGAGCGGCCCGGTAAAGGAGCCGATGGGGGTACCGCCGCGCACCACCTGCAGGAGGGTACCGTGCGCCCGCACCTCCCACTGCTCGCCGGAGGCGGGCACGCCAACCGTTCCGCCCGTGGCGGTATTACTTATGGTGTACTCGCCGGTTACCTTAAATGCGACCGCAGACGTCCCCTGCAACAAGGCCACCCTGATGTCGGGCTCGCGCATCGCCGCTCCCGCCGTTGTACAGGAACTTAAAAAGGCAAGCAACACTACTAGCATGATAGCTAGATCGAATAGCCGGCGTGCCAAAACACTTCCTCCTTTGCTGGTTTTACCCAAGTTTCGACGCGCCGCCCCCTTTTCCTTCCAACTCCGCCAAAGGCAATTTCTAGCTATGCGCGAACCAGGTCGTCCAGGGCACGGCAATAGTGATCCAGGAGGTTGTCGAGGATATCTTTGCGAAGCTTTTTGCCCATTGCGGGCGTTTGGAAGAATCGCGAGGAAAAGCGTATCTTCCGGTAATCAAACCCCATGGCTTGCTTAAGCTGCACTTTCAGCCTCAAAATCTCCCGGCCCAGCTTGTGCAAGCCGTCCACGTCCCAGTCCAGGCCGATGGACCGCAGTGCCCGGACGGTGGTGGCTTCGTCGTAAACCGCGCGCGCAAAAAGGCAAACGCACAGGCTGTTAAGGACGTTGCGCCAGCATTCTTCGGTGAGCAGGTGCTCAACCAGCTTTTCAGGGACAACCTGCCCCTTGAACCGCTGGTCGAAACCGTATCCGTCGTTGCACAGGTGCGAGTGGCGGGCGCCGACGGCATGGCCGAGAAGGAAACCGTACCCCGTGTGGTATCCGGCCATTTCGTGTCCGCCGAGGAGCAAGGCAAAATCCTCGCCCCCGTAACGCCGGACCGCTGCGGCCAAGCCCCGGGCCAAGGTTTGGTAGAGGTCATTGGGCTGGATCACCAGATTATCGATGGCCGCCAGGTACCCTTCAGCGTGACCGAAAGCGAGGGTGACTCCCAGTTCGTTTGGTGGCAGCAGGGCTTTCTCGCAAGCTTCCGTAGCCCAGGCGAGCAAAACGCCCGTGGTGATGGCGTCCAGCCCCAGCAGTTCGACTTTTTCGATCAATCGCAGGACATCGTCTGTGTTACCGATCCCGAGAAGGGAACCGAGGGCGTATATAAGCTCGTAGTCGTAGGCCAGAGTGACCGACTCGTACTCGTGATCCGGTGCGAATTGCCGGCGCAGCAAGGCAACATGGATGCAGCCAACCGGGCACCCGGTACAGGCCAGCTTTCGCATCAACCTCTGCTCGGCAAAGGTTTCCCCGCTTATGGCCTCCGCATTCTCGAAACTGCTGGCCTGCAGGTTCCTGGTTGGGAGGGCCCCCACACCGTTCAGGATGCTCACGTTGGCCGGCGTGCCCAGACCGTGGTACTTGCGCATTATCTCCGTATGGACCACGCGCCTGTAAATGTCTTCGTACACCTCGCGGTAGGCCCTGAGGTTCTTGATCGGGTAGCTCAGCTCACCGTGCACGACAAGGGCTTTAAGGTTCTTGCTGCCGAAGAGCGCACCCAAACCCAGCCGGCCGAAGTGGCGGAAAGTATCTACATTAACGCCTGCAAACGCCACGCACCGCTCACCGGCGGGGCCGATGCGGATGATACTGCGGTGGCCTCGCCCCGGTTCCCACTCGCGCAACAGCCGGCCCGTATCGTCCACCGAAAGCCCCCAAAGTCCGCGTCCGTCTTCAAACCGGACACCCGCCGGCGAAAGGACCAGATAAACAGGCCGTGCAGCCCGCCCGGTAATAACAACTGCGTCGTACCCCGAAAACCGCAAGGCGAAAGCAAGGCGCATGCCGGCATAGCTCTCGCCCCATTCGCCCGTCAGGGGAGAGCGGAACACAGCGGCCGTTTTTGTGGCCAACGGGAAAATAGTTGTGAGGGGGCCGATGGACAGCACGATGGGCTGGCGCGGGTCCAGCGGCGGTGATTCCGGATCCAGGCTCTCGGCCAACAATCTCGTGCCCGTACCCACGCCCCCAAGAGAATCCACAAGATCGTGCCGTTCCTCAACGGTAAAACTTTGCGCCGTCAGGTCTACCTTCAGGATACGGACGACCTGCCCGTCCAGCACCGTTACCTACCCCTCCACCATCGCAAGCACCTCATGGGGACAGAAGCGAGCGCAGGTGCCGCATTGGATGCAAACAATCGGCCTGGCTTCTTCTTCGTCAAAGGCAATAACCCGCACAATGCAGGCCTTGACACACTCCCGGCAACCGTTGCACTTAGCCGGGAGATAAACAACGCCGCCCCCTTTCCTGGGCAGCAAGGCGCCGGTTGGACAGGCCGCTGCACAGGGAGCATCCTCGCAACCGCGGCAGATGTCCGCCTGCAGCCGTGACTGCAGACCGCCACGGCTGCGGATCTGTACCGCGCTTTTACGGAGCGAGAAACTCTTGTAGACTGTGCGGGCGCAAGCAAGCATACAAGAGTAACAGGATATGCACCGGTTAATGTTTAATACTTTCAGCACACGCCCCACGCTTGTCACCACGCGTTACGCCGTCACCGCGCCGGTAATCTCCATAAACACCTCGTTCAGACGCACCATGCCCACCACCCGGTCGCCTTCGGTTACGGGTAAGCGCCCGATATTGTGCTTTACCATCAGGAAGGCGGCGTGAAGCAAGGGCGCATCGGCTTCTACCGTAATTAGCTTCACCTGGCGCATTACGTCCTTTACCGTTTTCCTGGTGCGTTCCCGGGCCTGTTGCTCGTCGAAGAACTTATCCCATCCAAACTCAGGTTTTGAGGCCGCCCATTGAATGGTCTCGGCCAGTTTCTGCGGGTCGGCAAATCCCGGTTCGATAGCCCGGATAAGGTCGCGGAGGGTAAGGATGCCGCGCGGCTGCTGTTCCTTGTCCAGTACAAGCAGACAACGGATGTAGGTGTCCCCTTTGGCACGCGTAAGCGCGCGCCGCATTACTTCAATAGCATCCTTGAGCGTGGCATCCTCCCCAACGGTAGCGTAGTCGGCCAGCGGGATCATAACATCGCGGACTTTCTTGTGATGGACCACGGTAACCCCTCCCTTTACCGTTCAAGACTTAAAGTGTGACGCCCCGGCAACTACCTCCGGAATAGAACATTGAGAAGCAAGGTCAAAACTATACTGAGGATAATGGATGTAACCAGGGGGAAATAAAACGTAAAGTTGCCTTTACGAATAACAATGTCACCGGGTAGCCGGCCGATACCGGGGAAC
>DMDP01000152.1 GCA_003445475.1 Peptococcaceae bacterium
GTTCAATATGGCGGTGCCGGCCCACGCGCCGAACTGGTACGGGCTGAGACCCAGAAGCGTGCCGATGGCCGGAAACGTGAACAGGAAGATCACGCCGAAAGAAAGGACGGTGGCGATCGAGTACACCACCTCGGTGGTTCTGGCACGCACGGCGGGCGCCGTGGCCACGACGGCGGATACGCCGCAAATGGCCAACCCCGCCGCCAGGACGGAAGCCGACGCCGAGTCCATGCCCAATTTCTGACCGAGCCACAGGGTAAAAAGCAGGGTGGCGAATACGAAGCCCAGGATGATCATCAGCGCGCTTGTCCCGATATTGGCCAGTTCCGCAATGCTGTACAGCGAACCGAGAAAGATTACGCCTACCTTAATGAACAGGCGGGAAGTCCTGATGCCGGGCAGGGCCCAGGCGGGGATGTCGAGGGTGTTCCTGATCAGCATGCCGACGATGATGCATATCAGAACGTGGTTGAGATGCAGTATATCAAGCGCCCACTTTCTTACAACGGGGTCGAGGGCCAGGTAGGTTTCCACCCCGCGCCACCAGGAGCAACCGAAATCCTCGGCCCCTTTGGCAAAAACGGCGATGGCCAGCATGATGAGAATGCCGGGAATGAATTTAAGCGCACGGGCGATATTGGCCCACAAGCCCATTTTGCCACTGCCTTTCCGCCGTGGCCTGGCATTTGCGACGATCGGTTTACCGGCCGGAGCGCGTGGCACGCGAAAGGTTGTCAAAAAAAAGTTGCTGTTGTTGAGATATTCAACGCTTGGGCGGCGAACTCCTTCCTTATTTTCTTTGTGCCGCCGAACCGGGTGCCCTTCATACACAGGTCCTCCCGGATAAATGGTTGCATGCGCGGTCGTCCCGGTATTATTATTGATGGCAATGAAGGGAGACAGGTCTATTGCCCACACGGAAGAAGACGGATGAAAAGTGCGGCGAACCCGAGGCCGTCATCAAGAAACACCTGAGTGATTTGCGCCGCGGAGAGGCCGTGCCGGACCTGGGCCTGCTTATGGTCGCCCCAATCGTCCAGTCAATGGACTCCGGAGCCGTAACCTTCTTTTCCCTCGGAGAGTGGCTGGGTTTACCCTGGCCGGAGGTTGACGCGGACGACCCGGAGATTGAAGCCAGGGAGGAGGCCATACGCCTGGGGACGTACATCGCGTGGTACGCGCAGTACGTCAATGTTATCAACGCTATGCGGCGCACCGGCCAGAGCATCATCGTGCGGCGTTTTTCAGGACGCCGGGTGGGAAAGGTCCTGCTCGAGACCGTCCTGCCTCCCCCGCCGGCGGTAACCGGGGTGGTGGCCTCCATCGCGCCCCTGGTGCTTTTTCCCGGCAGCAGCGAAATTATTTGCGTGGCGTGTTCCCTGCACACCCGGGAAGGGTTGATACTGGGCGGTGCCGTCGGCTGGAACGCCGGTGTGACCGACTTTAACGCCACGTGGCGGGCGCTTGAGAAATGGGCCGGCCGGTACGGGGCGGAGGAGATTTACGCCGTGTCGTGGGGCGAAGAGGACGGCGAGCCGGTTTACTGCGTTCTGGATGTCGACGCCGGGGACGTGGCCCTCCCGGTGGCCGACCCGGCAGAAATCAGGCGGCCGGCCCCCAAGAGGGGTGTTGTTGTACCCTTTCCGGCGAAAAAGCGCGAAAAACCGCGGCCGTAAGCAAAGGTTCCCATACCTGTGCCTGTCCCCGGTGACGTGCAGCACCGGGTTTTTTTGTTTTATGACACGTGCACCCGTCTGCCGACAGGAAAGGCCGCACACCGTGGCGAACCTTGGAGGTAATGTCAATTACAACCCGGCTTCCGGGGTGGCAACGTGCGGCTGTTTGCGGTTCCCCTTGCCTTGTTTCTGTTTTTCGCTTGCGCCGTGAGGCCTGTGGCCGTGGACCAGGCGGAAACCGGTGCTTCGGCGCCCATGTTTGCGCGGCGGGTGGTTCTTCTCGCCCGCGGCGAGGTGTCCTCGCCCGGCGCGCCGGAGTTTGCCGGGAACCTCGCCAACGCCGAACTGGCTCTGAGGCGCCTCGACGGTTTGCGGGTAATGCCGGGTGGCGTTTTCAGCTTTAACGAGGTGGTCGGCCCAAGGACCGTTTCGCGCGGCTTTGTCGTCGGCCTGTCCGGGTCCGGCGGCACCTACTACCGGGATGTCGGCGGGGGCGTGTGCCAGGCGGCGACGGCCCTGCACCGGGCGGTCACGGCTGCGCATTTGAAGGTTCTCGAAAGACATCTCCACCCCGGCGACGTACCTTACGCGCCCGGCAGGGACGACGCGGCGGTGGCGTGGGATGTGAACTGGGACTACCGGTTCCAGAACACCCTGCCGTTTCCGGTAATCCTGAAAACGCGGGCTACCGGGCGAAATCTGACGGTGGAGATCCTGGCGGACGATCTTCCGTCCGGCGACTACCGGGCGGCGTTTTTCATTGGCAGCGCCGTTTACGTTGCCGGCAACGGGCTGAAGGAGGCCGGCGGCGTGCCGTTCACCGAGAACGGCAGGGTCTACGTTGCGGCGCGGGACTTCGCCCGTACCCTGGACGCGTCCGAGCCGGAGGTCCTGTCCCGGGTACGGGCGATCTACCGGAACAACACGGCCTTTGTCCCCGTGCGGGATGCGGCGGTCGCCTTTGGCCGCAGTGTATTCTGGGATAATCGGAGCCGGGCCGTACTTGTTCTCTGACGCCCTTGTCAATCTTTCTCCAGGATCAGCAGCCAGGTGTTTCCTTCCTCCCTGACCGACACGCGCCAGCCCTCGTGCTGTGCCAGGCGGGTAACGTTGTCCCGCGCGGCGGCGGCGTCGACGATAACGCGAACTTTCCCTTTCTTGAGCCGCTGGAGTTCGCGGCGGGTCAGCAAAACCGGTTCCGGGCACATCAGACCCCGGGCGTCAACCACTGCTTCCACGGACGACACTCCTTTCGCCGGTGGTGCGCGTTGCGATTACAAGAGCTGCAAGGCCGAGCACGACGGCCAGACCTACGACCACGGCGAGTTGCCCCGCCGCCGGCACCCCCTTGGGGGACGCGGCCAGGCCGAAGTTGTGTGCGACCGCGGCGCCGACGATAAAACCGAGAACGGTGACGGCGGCGTCGGTGTTCCCTTCAGACGCCGCAACCAGCTGCCGCAGGGGGCAGCCCCCCAGGAGCACCGATCCCAGTCCGGCCAGGGTCATGCCGAGAAAGTTCCAGATACCGTCTGTATGGGCGACCGGCTGGTCGGCAAACCCGAGGTGAAAGTTCCCCACCAGCAGGTTACCGACAAGGGCGGCCGCAAACAGGCCGATCAGCCCGGTAATGAGATAGTAATCCCGGAAGAAAATGAGGTCGCGGAAACCGCCCACCAGGCAAAGGCGGGTACGCTGGGCGAGCACGCCGATAATCAGCCCCGCCGCCAGGGACAGGGCTACGGGCGCGTGCGCGGCGCCGGGCCCCTGGGTGCTGGCGGCGAAAAGGGCGGGCGCCGCCAGGAAAAGGACCAAAAGAAAAGCGACCAGCCCCGGGAAAACGTACCCGCCGGCGCGGGCCTGCGGTACGGCGCGGCCCAGGGAAAAGCCGCGATTAATGAAGATGATGCCGATACCTACGCCGGCCACCAGGCCGCACAAGCCCACCAGGGCATTGAGGTCGCCCGCGGCCAGTCTAAGTGTCATGCGGAGCGGACAACCGAGGAAGGCCAGGAACCCGATCATCACGAACAACCCAAGGACAAACCTGGTCAGGGCGCTCGCGCCCCCGGTGACGCGGAACTCGCGTGTGGCCAGGGCGCTGGCGAAGGCGCCCAGCACAAGCCCCACGATTTCGGGCCGCAGGTACTGGACCGGCTGGGCCGTATGCAGCCCCAGGGCACCGCTGATGTCCCGGAGGAAGCACGCGATGCACAGCCCCATGTTGGGAGGATTGCCGGCGACCATGAGCCATATGGCAAGGGCGCCTGCGGCCAGGCCGGCCAGAAGGATCAAACCTTTTCCGCGCAAAAGCATCCCTCCTGGTTGGTTATATATTTTTGTTAAACCGTTCTGCGTGTGTCCATAAGTTCCTGTAATTTATCTTATAAAAATTTGTTATGCTTCATTGGTGCGCACGAAACAATTTTTACCTACTGCGGCAGGAAAAATATAGGAGTGTATTGAATTCCGGAATTAAAGAGGGAGTATACGGGCTGCCGGGCGAAGTTTTGCAGCGGATTCATAGCAGGGGGTTGTACGGCAAGTGGCCGGTCGCTTTACGGCCGATTACCTGGGCGATAAGCTCGCGTTGGATGAAAAAACTCGCGACGTGGTGCGCTTCGGCGCCGAAAACCTGTTTCTTGGAGCGGCCGGACTGGCCGCGATCGGCATGGTCGCCTGGTTGTTGCGGTGCCTGCCGGAGACCCTGTTGCTGACCGGGGTGGTGATCGTTACGCGTTCCTTCGCGGGGGGTGCGCATCTGGGCGGCCCCCTGCGATGCACCGCGTTTACGGCCCTGATCTTCCCGGCCCTGGGCGCGGCCGCGCGCCTGATCGCCGGGATCGGTACCCTGGTGCCGGTTTTTTGTGCCGCCGCCACGCTGGTATCTCTGGTTGGCGTATTGCTTCTGGCGCCCGCGGACAGCACGGCGAAGCCGATTCGCACGCCGGCCCACCGCCGCAGGCTGAAAAAGCTGGCCGGATGCGCCGTACTGGGAGCGGCGGTTTTGCAGGCCTGTCTGCTGGCCGGCGGTTCGTCCGCTCGGCCGCTCGCGGCGGCCGCGGGCACGGGCCTCCTCTGGCAGTTTTTCGTCTTGACGCGGGCCGGACACGCCGTCATGCGGGCCATCGACCGCGTGGTCGACGCACGGACGGGGTAAAACCGGGCATCGGGGGCACTTACCCCTTCAATGAAGTGGCCCGGGGAGGTGAAGAAGAATGCGGCGCATCAGGTACCTCGTGCTGATGGGGATCACCGCGGTGCTGGTCCTCATAGCCCACGTCAGTGCAGCCTCGGCCTGCGCGTGGGGACACTACCAACCGGAAGTACCGGACAAGCTTGCAAAGTACTAGCGCAAAGCAAGAGGCGTACGGGGTGGCGCAAGCCACCTCCTTCCGTTTAGCAGCCGGTTGGCAGGGGCTCGGCGCCGGGTAAACCACCTGGGTTCTCTCCTACCAATACCTGGAGGAGACGGAAGGTTCACCACTACATGCTTGACGGCGCCGGTCGGGGGGTCTATGCTTAAAACAGGGTAAGACGAATAAGAATGGTAAGAAGGGGATCCCGATGTACACCACGGTGGTTTCTTCCAGGGGGCAGGTCGTGATTCCGGCAGAGGCCAGGAAAAAGCTGAACATCAGGAAGGGAGACGTTCTTTCCGTAGAAATTGAAGAAGGCGGGCGCATAGTTCTGAAGGTTGCCGCCAGTAAAAGGACTGCCAGGGGGGTAGTGGAAAAGACGGCCGGTCTTTTCGCGGATCTGGAACTGAGCGGTCTCGAGTACGTGGAAAACATACGCAGGGGTTCCGGCGGGAGGCTCGACGACCTTGAAGGTGGTTGTTGACACCAATGTGATCGTCGACCACCTGCGCGGTGTGCCCCAGGCCGTCAAGGTTCTGAAGGACATCGAGGACGGCTTTCTCCAAGGCCTTATTTCCACCATTACCGTTATGGAACTCATGGCCGTGCCGAAAATGACCGGAGAGCGGTTGGCGGCGGTGAAGGAACTCCTGGAAATATTCGAACAGGTTCCCGCGGACGGCCGCACGGCAACTGTAGCCGGTGGTTACCTGGGGAGGTACCGGCGTTCGCACGGTCTGGAACCTATGGATGCCTTAATCGCGGCCACCGCCACGGTCAGGGAGGCGGTGCTCTTCACGTTAAACGTTAAGCACTTCAAGTTCATCGAGGGACTCGTGGTCGTCAACCCGTATTCCCTGGAGTGACTCGGGCCGGGCCGCCTGTATGATTGCCGGCCTTCTGTTTTTCCGGGAGCGAATTTCTACCACGGAAGACGAGCGGTGGCCGCGGTCTTTCCGACAATAATCTGCCGCATCTGCCGCGCCCTTTACCGGCACTGGGCGGCAAATGTGCTGGAGGAGGGAAGTGGGAATCGAACCCACCCCTGCCCGTTAGGGGTCGCGGCCTACGGATTTGCGGTCCGCGGGGAGCGCCAGCTCCTTTCCCTCCTTGCTTGAAGGCCAGCGGTTTACCGGGTTACGTTGCCGCGCCAGCCTGCGCTGCGACGGCGCCCAGCATTTCCAGAAACGCTTGCACGCGGGTTTTGAGTTGGCCGGCATCGTGCGGACTGTAGTCGGTCTCCACTTTCAAGACCGGTACGCCGGCCTGCTTCAGGACTTTTTCTACCTGATAGTTTTCTACCGCGTACGGGTCGCAGAAGGAGAGGACGTAGCTTATGACCCCGTCGGCGCGGTAGGCCCGCACCATCTCAAGGAGCTTCTCAAGGCGCCGGGTGTTGGGAGTGAAACAGGCGCAATCTGCTTCCAGGTGCCGGGCGGCTACGTTGGCGAGCAGATCGTCAAGGGTGGCTCCCTCCTCGTCCGTCAGCGCCTCGTAGTACCGGGCGCCCGTGCACAGTTCCTCGGCCACGATCACTGCGCCGCTCGTTTCGGCTATGTAGGGCAGCTTCCAGTTGGGAATGGCCATCGGGGTACCGGTGACTACCAGCCGCGGCGTCCCGCGGGCTACGACACCGACGCCGTTTTGCACGCGCTCCTCGAGTTCGTCGCACAGGGCGTTAACCTGGGCGGTAAACCGCTCCACGTCGTCGTAGAAGGCGATCTGGTAAATTAGCAGGGCATCCCGGCCGCTGAGGGGCGGCGGGTCGGCCTTGCGGAGCTCGCCCAGGCGTTGCAGGGCCCGCCGCTTCGCGTTGACCTTCCGGATGGCCTCGGTCAGCGTCTCGCGGGTAATCCGCTTGCCGGTCAGGTCCTCGAGTCGCGCTGCCAGGGTGTGCACTTCTTCCAGCCAGAGTTCCCGGTCGCGGGGTTCCTTTTTCTGCGGGGTCTCCATTACGTGGACGGGCGCGAAATCGGCGAGCACCTCGAAAGCCTTCTTTTTGCCGTCGCAGGTGGTTTCACCCACCAGAAGATCGCACGACTCGAAATAGGGGCAGACCCGCGCCAGCTTGAACCCCATGAAGGACTTGATTAACGGGCAAATGTTCCGCGGGAGGACGGCTTCCGCCTGCGCCGTGCCGATCTCGATCCCGGCGCAGAGGCCGGCGTACACGCCTCCGGCGGCAAGAATGAGTTCCTCCGGCACGAAAACACAGAATGTGCCCACCACCTTGCCGCCCTTTTGCCGGAAGTCCTGCAGTTCCTGCACCCGCAGCCCGTGGATCTCGTTGACCACGAAGTCGAAATACTCCATGCCCCGGGGCCGGTTTTCCTGCGCCAGGTAAACGTCGTAATAGGTCGGTGGGAGGGCCTGCAAGAGTTTCTCGTGTGCTTCCAGGTCGAGACCGAGTTCGCTCCACAGGCGCGTGTAGTCGGCCATGTCGGAAACACCTCTTTCGTATTTAGAAGTTGCTATAGATATTAGCTGCCAAATGATAAAGTTCCTTTATCCTAGCGATAACTTTTTGTTATCCATATTCGCGAAGGGGCGAGGCTCCGAAAACTCAGAAACGGTGACCTAGTTACGAAATGCGGTACAATTATGTGCAAAGAGATACTTGAGGAGGCGCGCGCAATGGCCCTGAAAAGGATACTGGAGGAAGTTCGGCGGCTCCCTGCCGTGGACCGGGAGAAACTGATACGCGAACTGGAGCGGCTTAAGGCCAGGGACGAAGCCAGGGAGGACTTTGAAAAGGCCGCCGGTTCGTGGGGCGACTTCGACGCAGAAGCTTTTGTGGATGAGATTTACGCCCGGTGAGGGGGAGGCCAGAGGGTGGACGCAGAATGGTGATTGCCACCACAGCGGTTTACTATCGCCTGACTTTGTTAACCGATAACTGGAGGCACTACGAGAAGGTACCGGAGCTGAAGTTGGTGGGATAGGCCATCACGTCCGGTTACCGGATTACCGACGGCAGAAGGACTTGCAGGGAACTCAAACCCGCGAAGCCTTAATTTTCGCGGGTTTCTTTTTGGTGAGGGGAGTTGAAAGCTTGCTTACAGAGCGAGACAAGGAGATCATCAGGCTCATCAACCGCCTCGGGTGCCTGACGGCGGCGCAGGTGGCGGCGGCGTTAAGCTGTGACTGAGAAAGCGGCCAAAAACAAGGGGATTGGTGGGAGATCAGTTCCTTGGCTGGAGACCTATCTCCAGGTCGGCGTCCAGGGCTTCCGCCACCTTCTTAAGAAAGCCGATGGTGGGGTTGGCCCGGCCGCTCTCAAGCCTGGCGATGGCGGCCTGTTTTGTCCCCACCTTGCGGGCGAGCGCCTCCTGGGTAAGGCCCTTCTCCAGGCGGCGCTGGATTATCGCCCTGAGCAGGCGGTATTCCGTCTCCAGGGCGTCGTACTCTTTTTTTAAGGCCGGGTCCTTGAGCAGGTCGGCCTTGAACTCTTTCCAGTTCATCCGCTTCGCCTCCTTTGCAGGTAGTCCTTCATGCGGGAGATCGCCGTTTCTAGTTCTCTTTTGGGTATCTTATCCGCCTTTTTCGTGAACCCGTGGACCAGGACGATGTCGGCACCGTCCAGGAAGAACAGGATGCGGTGCGCCTGGCCGCCGAACGGGACGCGGAGTTCGTACAGGCTGCCTGTGCCGGCAAGATGCTTGACGTGCGGCGCACCTACGGCGGGACCGTACTCCTCTAAAAGGTCAAGGGCGCGGGCGACTTTCGCCTGGGCTTTCACGTTAAGCCCTTTTATGTAGACGGCTACCGGGATATTCCCCGCGCCGGTTTCGTAGAAAATTATCTCCCGCATAGTTCAAATCTATAACATTTATGTTATAACGTCAATGGGGTAGCAGCCGTGCCGTTAAGGCAGATGGAGCCATCTTTTGTACCGGGAGCAAGAATGGCCAAGGGAGGTCCGGAAATGGGAAAACGATTAGCCCGCCGTCCGTGCCGATAACATCGACGACAACGCTCCGCGCGTCGGGCGGCCGATCAGGCGCGTAATCCTAAACGGCCTGGGTGCGCAAGGGGCTCGGACCCATCTCTTTCAGTTGGTTGGTGAAATCGGTCACCACCCGGGCGAACTTTTTTCCCTCCGAAGCGGATACAAACTCCATGCGCACACGCTCCCTATCAATTCCAACGGTGTCAAGCAGTTTCTGCAGTGCGTTATACCGCCTGCGCGCATACAGGTTGCCGGTGCTGTAGTGGCAGTCGCCGGGATGGCATGCCCCGATCAGGACGCCGTCAGCTCCGCTGAGTAATGCCTTTAAAACAAACACCGGATCCACCCTGCCCGAGCACGGTACCCTGATGATAAGAACGTTCGGCGGGTAGTCGTAGCGAGAGGTTCCGGCGAGGTCGGCGGCGGCATAACTACACCAGTTACACAAGAAACCTATGATCAACGGCCGGGACTCGGTGCTCACATCACACACTCCCTTTCCTTGGCTTCCGTATTAATTAAAAGCCAGAGATATGCTGTGAATATCCACCTCTCCGGGTTCGATAACGGCAAGAGGGGGTCGCTGTGCCGGGTTCACCCCCGGTTCGTAATTGAATATGGCCTGGATTTCCTGCTGTATCATCCCGATCAGGGAGGAAAGGGGGATGTTCGCCGGACAGACATCCTGGCACTGCCCACAGTTGACGCATGAGTCGGCTACGTGCATGGCGCGGGTGAGTCCGAAGAGGGCACCCGGCGGGACCTCGCCCTCCGGCACGGTACCGCGGCCGGCATCCAACCGGCACTCCCGGCAATAACAGATAGGACATGCATCCCGGCAGCCATAGCACTTGATGCACTGGTTGAACTGGTCAAACCAAAAAGCCACGCGCGCTGCCCTGTCCATCTGGCGATATGTGCCGAAAAGTTTATCCTGCCATTCGCGGGCCATTTGTATCGCCGCCTGGTCGAATTTCTCCCGCTCCTGGATGATGTCGCTGCCCGGCTCTTCGGTGTTAACTACGCCCGCGTTCACCGCCTCGTCCCAGAATGCGGCGCCCTTATCCGAGCATATCTCGACAAACGAAACCGGGCGTCCGTGCGTGCCCCACTTGCCACAGGCGATATCGGCCATCCTGGGAATGTTTATTTCGCAGCGGCGGCAGTTTTCCCGGCGCCCGAACCCCTTCGCCTCGAGTTCGGTCAGGTCCCTCTCAATTTCCCTACCGTCGTTTAAAACGGCGAAGAATTTGTTGCCGGGCGGGAAGATCCTCTCCATTTTTACGTCGGCCGGGTCTATCCCGAATTCTTCAATATACATACGCTTGGCGACGTTGGGTAGCATAGTGCCGGTGCAATTGAGGCCTATCAGCAGCAGGTTTTCAAGGTTCACCTGTTTCCTCTTGGCCAGTTCGATGATTGCCCTGGCATCACACGGCTTGCATACCACGGCCACTTTGCGATCAAAGCCGCCCCCGGCATACTCCTTGAGGCAACGCGCGAGGTTGGGCGTGGCGCAGTGTAGATTTCCCCCGGTAACCTCCAGCTTGGCAGGATCGGTAACCACGACGGGCACCCCTTCGTACCGGTTGCCGTCGCGCCTCTTCACGGTCAGTACAGCG
>DMDP01000059.1 GCA_003445475.1 Peptococcaceae bacterium
GCTACTGTGAGCGAAGAGTCGCCCCCAGAAAGCCACTGGTAACCCGGGAAGGCGGGAGGCGACGATGACCGCGAGCCAGGAGACCTGCCCGCCTGTCATCGCTCCCGCACGCCTTCGGTCGAGAGGCGGGGAGTGGCATAGGTGAAAGATCCGCGGCTCCTTCTGCTCGCGTGCCCGCACTGAGCGAATGAAGGAAGACGCTGGGCTTCTTTATGCCCACCCCGCCCGCGTACCGGGCGGGGTTTTAAATTTGGCGACAGGAGATGGTTATCGATGCTTATCAGTAACCTCGGCTATCCCCGCATCGGTCGGGGACGCACCCTGAAAAGACTCCTGGAAGCCTACTGGCAGGGAGAGATGGACGAAGCCGGCCTGTTGGACGGCGCCCGCAGACTTGAAGAGGACCACTGGCGCCAGCAGGCGCGCCTCGGGGTGGACCTTGTGCCGGTAGGCGATTTCTCGCTGTACGATCACGTCCTCGACACCGCCGTGACTTTCGACCTTGTGCCGGAGCGATTCAAATGCCTCGCCTCCGATCTGGCCGTGTACTTCGCCGCGGCGCGCGGCCTCCCCAACGTCAAGGCGTGCGCCCTCAAGAAGTGGTTTGATACGAATTATCATTATATCGTGCCCGAATGGGAAAAGTCGCCCGCCCTGGCGGCGAACCTGCCGCTGCAGGCCTACCGCCGCGCCAGGGACGTCCTGGGCGACAGGGCCAAGCCGGTCGTCCTCGGGCCGTTCACTTTTGTCAAACTGTCGAAAAAACGCCCGCACCTGCGACGGGCGCTCGATGAACTGGCACCCCTCTACGGCCGGTTGCTGCTTGCACTGGAGGCGGCCGGAGCGACATGGGTCCAGGTCGACGAACCGTGGCTGGTGCGCGACGTGACGGAAGAGGAAATGGAGTGCCTCGCGGCGGTCTACCGGCGTATAACCAGGGATCTGGGCGGGCTGAAGATCATGCTCCAGACCTACTTCGGCGCCCCCGACCGCTATGCGTCCCTGGCGGCGTTGCCGGTCCATGGCTTGGGGCTTGATTTTGTGCGCGGGGGTCGGGAAAACCTCGCTAACCTGGAACGGTACGGCTTCCCCCGGGACAAGCACCTCGGCGCGGGAATCGTGGACGGGCGCAACATCTGGCGGACAAACCTGCGGCAGGCACTGGCCTTGGTACAAAAGCTGCTGTCCTACGTGCCGGAAGACAGGCTGTGGCTGCAGCCTTCCTGCAGCCTTATGCACCTGCCCGTGACCACCGCCGGCGAATCCCACCTCCCTCCCGCCCTGCACGGAGCGCTGGCCTTTGCCGACGAGCGCTTGGCGGAACTTTATGTCCTGGCCCGCGCCGTCAGAGAGGGCGAAGGAGCGGTCGTCGCCGAGTTGGCGGCTTCGGACCGGGCGCGGCGGGCACTTGAGGAACTCGACGGGCGGGCGGTACCCGCCGTACGCGCCCGCGTCGCCGCCCTCAGCGAGGCCGACTTCGACCGGGCCGTTCCCTTTGAGGTGCGCCGCAGGCGCCAGGCGGACCGTCTTGCCCTTCCCCCGTTCCCAACGACCACGATCGGCAGCTTCCCGCAAACATCCGAGGTGCGCCGGGCCCGCGCACGCCGCCGGCGTGGCGAATGGAGCGAGGAACAGTACCAGGCCTTTATCCGCAGCCAGATCGCCGAATGGATCCGCCTCCAGGAGGAACTCGGGCTCGACGTGCTGGTGCACGGCGAGTTCGAACGCAACGACATGGTGGAGTACTTCGCCGCCAGGCTACGCGGGTACGCCGTCACCGCCGACGGCTGGGTGCAGTCCTACGGCTCCCGCTGCGTCAAACCGCCGATCCTTTACGGCGACGTGTACCGCGACACGCCGCTGACCCTTGCCGAGGCCGTCTACGCCCAGTCGCTGACGCCGCGGCCGGTAAAGGCCATCCTGACCGGACCGGTGACCATGGTCAACTGGTCGTTCGTACGTGAAGACCTCCCCCTGGACCAGATCGCGTACCAGGTCGCGCTCGCCGTCCGCGACGAAATCGCCGACCTGGAGAAGGCCGGCCTGCCGATCGTACAAGTTGACGAGCCCGCCATCCGCGAAGGGCTGCCGCTCCGAACGGAAGAAAGGGCCTCCTACCTGTCCTGGGCCGTGCGGGCCTTCCGCCTGGCCACCGCCGGGGTTCGTCCCGAAACACAGGTTCACACCCATATGTGCTACAGCGAGTTCGGCGATATAATCGAAGCAATCGAGGCCCTGGACGCCGACGTCATCTCCATCGAAGCCGCCCGCGGAGGCGACGCGCTCGCGCTCTTTAAGCGCCGTGCTTATCCCCGGGACGTCGGCCCCGGCGTCTTTGACGTCCACAGTCCTCATGCGCCTGATGTCGAAGAAATGGCGCAGGTTATCCGCGAGGCGCTGAAACTCTTCCCGGCCGAGCGGCTCTGGGTCAACCCGGACTGCGGCTTGAAGACGCGGCAGAAAGAGGAGGCCGTCACCGCTCTGGCCCGGATGGTGGAGGCGGCGCGCCGGCTGCGCGCCGAACACACGGCCGGATGAATAAAAGGGAACCCGCCGCCCGCGAAGGGGCGCTTTCCCGGCGGTGAAACGTCACACCGGGGAGCGCCTTTGGGCGCCCGGGATGACCGCTCCGCCCCTCCCGCCGCCAAGACCTCCGATATTGCTTCAACCGCAACCTGTGGTGACGACCACACGACGACCACTCAGCCAAGGGGGACGGCAAATAACCGTCCCCCTTGGCAGGTATTTCGCCGTCTACGAGACGGGCTACTAGGCGTGAACCCGCGCCGTCCCGTAACGATGGATCCTGTTGATCTCCGCCAGCTTACCCTGGTCCTCGTGAAAGATCGTAAAGTTCTCCACGACGAAGCAGTACACCAGGACCGCAGCCGCAATCAGGCCGGCGGTAACCGTGAACTCCATCCAGGACGGGAAGTAGGAGCCGCCCATAGCCTCCGCCATCCCGGTGAAGACCACGTTCAGCCGGTTCAGGATCACGCCGC
>DMDP01000217.1 GCA_003445475.1 Peptococcaceae bacterium
ACGCTCTTCCGATCTTGATGCGGGTGTCGACCTGGATCGTCTGGGTGCCGCCCACGCGCTCGAAGGTCTTGTCCTGCAGGACCCGCAGGAGCTTGGCCTGCATGGCCGGCGACATCTCGGCGATCTCGTCCAGAAAAATGGTTCCCCTGGCGGCCATCTCGAACCGGCCCGGCTTCCGGGTGGTGGCGCCGGTGAAGGCGCCTTTCTCGTGGCCGAAGAGCTCGCTTTCCAGGAGCTGTTCCGGCAGGGCGGCGCAATTGACGGCGATGAAGGGTCCGTCGGCACGGGGACTCAGCCGGTGGATGGCCACGGCGGCGACCTCCTTGCCGGTGCCGCTTTCGCCGGTTAGGAGCACCGTGGCCTCGGTGGGGGCGACCCGCTCGATCAGCCGGCGCACCTCCTGAATGGCGGGGCTCGTGCCCACCATTTCCCCGTGCTCCTTCGTGAGTTCGGCGCGGAGGAAGCTGACCTCGTGCAACAGCCGGCTCATCTGCAGCGTCTTGCGCACCACGATTTTCAACTCGTCCAGGTCGAAGGGTTTGGTGATGTAATCCGCCGCCCCCATTTTCATGGCCTCAATGGCCGTCTGGATCGTGCCGTGGGCGGTGATCATGATCACCGGCAGGCGCGGGTAGGCTTCGCGGATGCGCTTTAAGACCTCGATGCCGTCAAGGTCGGGCATTTTGAGGTCCAGGATTACCAGGGAGGCGCCCTCGCGTTGCAGGGCGTCCAGGCCCTCGCGCCCGCCGGCCGCCGTAATTACCCCGTAACCCTCTTGCTGCATTGCCTTCTCCAGCGCCCACCGCATGTGCTCCTCGTCGTCGATCACCAAGATTCTGGGCGCCAGCATCAATTTCGCCTCCTTCCGTGGGACGCTTTCGCAAGCACCTTACCTCTCTTCCTTTTCCCGGTCGGTGCCGGCCTCCGGCGTCCGTTCTCCGGCCTCCGTTGCGGGTAGGTACACGGTGAAACGCGCTCCCCGGCCCGGCTCACTCTCAACCTCGATATGCCCCCCGTGTAATTCGACGATCCGGTGCGTGATGGCCAGGCCGAGGCCGCTGCCGTTCTTCTTGGTGGTGTAGTAAGGTTCGAACAGGTGCGGGATATCGTCCGGCTCGATACCCGCGCCGGTGTCCGTAAAACGCACAAATACTTCGCCGTTCCCGCCGGTCTCGATGACCAGCATGCCGCCCGTGGGCATGGCCTGCACGGCATTGAGAATGAGGTTTAGGAAGACCTGCTTCAGTTTTTCGCCGTCTCCCTGCACCGGCGGCAGCTTTTCGGACAGGGACAGTTGCAATGCGATTCCCTGCTGGCGCAGCAGGGGTTGCGCAAAGGTCAGAACGCTTTCCACCAGCCTGTTGACGTTCAGGGGCTGGACAATGCCCGGGGAGGGGCGGCCGAACTCCAGCAGTTCCTGCAGGACGTGGTTCTGCCGGTTGACCTGCTCCTTGATTACACGGGCATAGTCCTGCACCTCCGGCACGTGCTGCAGTTCCTTCTCCATAACCTGGACCGCGGCCTTGACGATGGCGATCGGGTTTCTGAGTTCGTGGGCGATGCCGGTTACCAGGCGTCCCAGCGCGGCCAGGCGCTCCGCCCGCCGCAGCTCCGTTTCCAACCTTTCCTTTTCCGCCAGCCCCAGGGCCATTTTGTTAATGGCCTGCACGATCTGCCCCATTTCGCCCGGCATCGGGGGCAGGAGCCGGTGGATGTCGCTCTCCAGGCGCGCCAGCCCCTGCTTGATGGCGCCGACCCGGCTTGTCAGGTTCAGGATGACCATGAGGGTGCCTATGGTCCCGAAGAAAAAGCCGAGGAGGGTCAGGTAGCGCGTCACCAGGCGGAAGTTGCGGCTCTGGGTGAAAATGGGGTTGATGCGCTCCTCCGCCCAGACCACGCCCACCACCTGTCCCCGGGCCTCCAGCGGCACCAGGTGTTCGAAAAACTGGTCGTCAGGCGTGCCGGCGATGCGCGCCAGCGGCTCTTTGCTGGCCATTACGGCGTTGATCCCGGACGACGCCTCGCGCAGGATGCGCTGCTCTCGGGCCTTCCTTTCTTCGGGGGTAAGCTGGCGGTATTCGTGCAGGAACCCCTCCACGACGATCTGGTCTGTTGCGGGAATGTAGAGGCCGAGCCGCACCCCCTCGTAGCGCTCGGCCAGGGGCGCGGCGACCTGTTCAAAGGCCTGCCGCAACCGGTCGGGAGGTATCGCCGCGTCCCCGTCTATCAGGGCCTCCGATTTCACCCCCGCCGCCAGGAACTGCACCACCGCCGCCAGGCGCTCCTCCTTGTGCACCAGGAGCATCTGGTCGGTCTTGCTGGCGTAGATCAGGTCATAGACCATCACGAGGATGGGGATGATCAGAATGCCGGTGATAATCACTAGGATTTGGAAACGCAGGCTGCGCCCCGAAAGGAGCAAGACGACCGCCTCCCGCGGGAAACGGCTCCTTTTGCTGGACGGGAGGGAATTTGGCTCTCGCGCTCCGGTGCGCCAAATCCCCTCCCCGCGAGAATACTTTTGTAATTAGTCCCTTTATGCCGTCCTGTAGAGCCGCCTGTTGAACAGGCTCAGGACGATGCCCACCAGCACGGCCAGCCCGAGCACCGCGATCAGGGTCGGCACCGTGGGCAGGATGTACCAGAGCAGCATATACCCGCTGGAGATGACGATTGACATCAACATCAGCGGGAAGGCGGTCTTCAGAAAACCGACGAATGTAATCGGCAGGCCGCGCTTTTCCGCCATGCCGACGACGACCACGTTCGCCGAGGCGCCGATGATGGTGCCGTTGCCGCCCAGGCAGGCGCCGAGCGACAGGCACCACCAGAGGTAATTCAGACTGTCGCCGGTGATATGCCCGAGTTGCGCCATGTCCTTGATCAGGGGGATCATGGTGGCCACGAACGGGATGTTGTCCACGAAGGCGGACGCGATGGCCGAGAGCCACATAATGAGCATCCCGGTGGGGATGATCACCCCGCCGGTCACCTCCATGGCGTACTCCGCCAGCATCTTGATCACCCCGACCTCTTCCAGGGCGCCGACCACCACGAAAAGCCCGATGAAGAAGAAGATGACCGGCCACTCCACCGCGTGCAGCGGGTGCTCCGGCTCGGCGCGGGTGACGAGCAGGAGCAGGCTCGCCCCGGAAAGGGCGATGACGCTCGACTCCAGGTGCAGGTACTGGTGCAGGGTGAAGCCAAGGATGGTAAGCCCGAGGACCACCAGGCACTTGCGCAGAAGCAACATGTCTTTAAGTTCCTGCCGCTCGTCGAACTCGAAGATGCGGTTCTGGACTTCCGGCGGCACCTGCAACCGTTTCCGGTAAATGAGTTGGAGGATGAAAATCGTTATCACGTGGATCAGGACGACCACCGGCGTCAGGTTGATAACGAAATCCATAAAACCGAGATGCGTGGCGCTGCCGATCATGATGTTCGGCGGGTCGCCGATCAGGGTGGCCGTGCCGCCGATATTAGATGCCAGGATCTCCGAAACGAGAAACGGCATGGGGCTCAGCCCGAGCTTGCGGGCGATGGCGAAGGTCACCGGGACGATCAGGAGCACGGTGGTGACGTTGTCGAGAAACGCCGAGAGTACCGCCGTGACCGCGGCCAGCGCCGCCAGGATGGCCAGCGGCCGGCCCCTGGCCATTTTCGCGGCCCTGATGGCCAGGTACTCGAACACGCCCGTCTCGCGGGTGACGCCGACGATGATCATCATGCCGACCAGAAGGCCGATGGTGTTCCAGTCGACGGCGTGCACCGACCGCTCCGGGGTCATGATGCCGGCCAGCACCAGGACGGCCGCCCCGCAAAAGGCCGCCACCGCCCGGTGTACCTTTTCTGAGACGATCAGGCCGTACGTCGCCAGGAAAACACCGGTAGCCAGGTAGACCTGCAGGTGTTCGCTCATCATTCCAGCCTCCGTGAACGGAAAGGAGAAGGCCCGCAGGCCCTTTTGGGAACCTGCGGGCTGCATTAAGGGCCGCTTCCTGCATCAACCGGGAAACCCCCGGGGCCCGGGCTACGCGCCGGGCGGCTGAATGTAGAAGTCCAGTTGCAGCATCCCGACGGTAACCACGAAGTACAGGATGGTCACCAGGACGCAAAGTGTCGCCACCATCATCCCGTAGGTGAACATCCTCTTGATGTTGGCGCCGAAGCCGGCCACTATGGCCTGCGCCCCCGTCGCGGAAACGATGGCAAAGCTCCAGCTCAGGGAGGCGCCGGCGATCCACACCCAGGGCACGGAGCCCTGCGCCAGGCCGTTCCAGCTGTGAAAGGCCTTCAGTACCAGCGGGATAACCACGCCCGCCGCCGCCGTGTCCGTGGTGAACTGCGACAGGAAGGTGGAGCCGGCGCTCACGCCGACGATGGCCGGGATCGTACCGGCATCGATCAACGGCTGTATCCAGGACGCAAAGACCTCCCCGGCGCCGGTCTTGTCCAGCACGCGGCCGAGGGCCACCGCTCCCGGCCAGATGAAGAGAATGGCGGCAGGGAAGTGCTGCACCAGGGTCGGCACCGAGAGGATCGTTTCCCCGTTTTCCTTCTTCGAAGGAATCAGGAAGAGGAGTACGGCGTAGATGAAGAACAGGTGCGCCGGGTGCAGCCACTGGAAGGCGCCGCCCTTCACGAAGTCCGCGTAGAACGGGCGCAGGATGGTCAGCAGCACGATCAGAATGAACCCGTATGAACACACCTTCTCTTCGAAAGTCATCGGGCCCATCGCCTGCAGTTCCTGGCGGTAAAACTGGCGGCCGCCCTCAAAGCGTTCCTCGTGCGGGTCCGGCTTCATAAAGAAGTACAGGAAGAAAGCCACGGCCGCCATTACCAGGAGCGAGACGGGGAGCATCCGCAGCGTCCAGTCCAGGAAGAACACTTCTTTGCCCAGGTAGTCGCACAGGAAACTCCAGCTCACGAGGGCCTGGCCTCCGCCCAGGGGCGTGGTCATGCCGCCGATGGATGCGCCCCACGCCACGGCGATGAGGATGTTCGACGCCGCCTTGCTGTTATACCGCTGCTCGAAGGTCTTGTACCCGGCGTAAAACAGGGCGGCCACGGCAATCGGCGCGAAGATGGCGCCGACGGGCGTGTTGCCCATCACAAAGCTCACGAAACCGCACAGCAGGAACCACCCCACCGTCTGGAGCCGGGCGTTGTTGCCGAACAGGCTGAGGAAGTTGAGGGCGACTCTTTTGGCCAGGCCCCACCGCACCCAGGCCGCGGTCAGCATCGAGGCGCCGGCGATGAGGTACAGGTCGCGGTGCATGTAGAGCTTGAGGGCGTCTTCACGCGGAATGAACGGGTAGAAGGCCACGACAATCAGCGGCACCAGGCAGGTGATCTTGATGTCCACCGCCACGGTGACCCACCAGTAAACCATCCAGAACAGAATACCGAACCCGATCCGGGCCTCAACCGGGCCGAAGAACGGGATCACCAGTGTCGCCAGGAAAAGCAGCGGTCCAACCAGTATCTTCACCAGTTTATCCGGGGTCACAACGCTTCCCCTCCTCTCCGGTTGTTTGACAGCCCTCGCAGGGGCGTGCTATCTTCGGACGTAGGTACCTTTCGGTAGGGAGCGGGGGCACGGCGCAGGCCTTATCTGGCCGTACCCCCATCCCGGCCTTTCCTGCGCACCTTACAACACGATACCTTTCAGGGTATACTGCCGCTTGATGCTGAAATGCTGTTTCCATACCCGCGGGGCGCGATACCCCACGATCAGCTCTTCGTTGGGGTCGCCTTCGGGCCACACCTTGCCGGCATCCTCTTCCTTCCATATGCCTTTTCTCCTTCTGGCCTCCCGCTGGTCGACAAGCCAGTCGCGGTAACTCTCGAAAACGATGTGTCCGCCCGGGGAATCCAGCATGGCGGCCCTGATGCGCCCGTCTCTTTCCACCCACAGGGCCTTGTCTTCCTCGGTGATCTCGATCGGTTCCACCTCGACCGCGTAGCCGGCTTCCTCCAGTTCCTTTCCGGCCACGGTCGCGAAGATCTGCTGGTCCCGCAGGCTGAGCAACCGCTTGTAGACGCCGATATAGGCGTCGCTGACCGGACCCCCGAGCGGCTTGTGGTCCCGCGTGCTGCCGCGGTTCCGGCCGATGTCCGTCTTGTAGAATTCCAGCATGGAAGGCGCGTATTCTTCGCCCAGGAACTCGCAGATCTGCCGCAGCGTCTTTTCGGGTTCCCGCACCAGGTCCTCGTACTTGACGTCGATCCAGTCGGCCGGACCGAGTTTTTCACGCCACGGCTTGACGAAGTTCTGGCAGAGCTTCCAGTAGTTCGCGCACGTGTAGACGTGCTTGAGGCCGAACGCCGACTCGATGTACTCCGCCGCCACGTCGCGGCCGTCGCGCGTGATGTAGATGAACTGGGCCTGGGGGAAGGCCTCCTTGATGGGGCCGACGAAGAAGAGGTTGTGCGGCGTCTTCTGCCCCCAGCGCGGCTTGCCCTGTTCGCGCGCGAACCGCTCGTGCATGGCGCAGTAGATGCCGGCGAAACTGCGTTCCCGCAGGTCGGCCAGGATTTCGTCCACCGCCGTGCGGGGATTCAATTTCATGCCCCACAACGGGTAGTTGAGACCGAAGAGCATCTCATCGGCCAGCGTCCGCAGGTTTTCCTCCCTGTTCAGGTCGCCGTAGCTGTAAAGGTAAGGGTAGAAGCGCGGCCAGAGCCAGCCGACCTCCGGCACGGCGATCCGCGGGTGGCAACCCAGCATGGTCATCAGCAACGTGGTGCCGGACCTTTCGCAGCCGATAACGAAGATTGGCTTTTCATCCAGCAGAATGGGCACAGGATATCTCCCCCTCTTTGTGCAATTTGGTGCTACCCCTGTGAAGCGTCGTCGCGGCTACCCCTTCTGTCACCCCCTCGACCTTTTTCTCGCACTGCCGGTGCAGGACGAGCCAAGGCTTCTTGCAAAAGTGATATATGCAACAAGCGTGCCGGAATGAAAACTGCGCGGGTGGCGGAGGAGAAATTGAGGCGGGGAAGGGGGATGGCAACCGGCAGCGATGCCGAACTGCATCAATGATGCACTTTGGCATCGCCCAGGTTGATGTTGAACTTCTGAGCCTTGCGCACGATGGTCGACTGGGTCACGCCGAGGGCCGCGGCGGCCTTGTGCGTGCTGCCGAAGCGCCGGAGTGCTTCCGTAATCAGGCGGCGTTCCAGGTCGTCCCTGGCCTTCTGGAGGGGAGGCAGCTTGTCTTCCGCTCTTGCCCTGGGCGGGTCTTCCAGTTTCAGGTCGCGGGCCCTGATAATGTTCTCGGAGGTGGTCACGACCGCCCGTTCGATAACGTGCTTGAGTTCCCGCACGTTGCCCGGCCAATCGTAGTAATTCAGGAGCATCAGGGCGCCGGGGGCGAACTCCTTGGACAGACCGTACTTCTGGTTAAAGGTGTTGAGGAAATGGAAGGCCAGCGGCGTAATATCTTCCTTCCGCTCCCTGAGCGGCGGAATGGTTACCGGAATAACGTGGAGCCGGTAGTACAGGTCGCGGCGGAACTTGCGCTGCCTTACCAGTTCCGCGAGGTCCTGGTTGGTGGCGGCGATCACCCGGATATCCAGTTCGATGAAGCCGGTGCCGCCAACGCGCATGATGCGGCGCTCCTCCAGGGCGGTTAAAAGCTTGGCCTGAAGCTGCAGGGGTATTTCGGCCACCTCGTCGAGGAACAGGGTGCCCCGGTCTGCGAGCTCGAAGATGCCCGGCTTGCCGCGCTTGCGCGCCCCGGTAAAGGAACCTTCTTCATAACCGAACAGCTCGGATTCGAGGAGGTTTTCCGGGATGGCGCCGCAGTTGATCTTCATAAAGGGGCCGTGTCGCCGCGGGCTGAGCTTGTGGATGACGTGGGCGATGATATCTTTTCCCGTCCCGGACTCCCCGAGGAGCAGCACGGTGGCATCCGTCTGCGCCACGTGCGTCACTGTGTCCAGCAGGTCGCGCATGCGCTTGCTGTGCACGACCACCTCGGTACCCTGCAGTTGCAGCTTGCGGAGCAGGCGGACTTCTTCTTCGATGCGCCGCATCGCGCCCTGGGCCTCGTCGAGTTGGGTCTTAAGCGTTTCGATCTCGGTGATATCGCGGTCGTTGGAGATAACGCGCCAGAGGTTCCCGTGATCGTCGAATACCGGCACCGCGGTACCCAGCGCCCGCCGGCCGGTGCGGGTGCGGTACACGATGCTCCGCGGCTCCCGCTCCCTGATCGCGTGGATGGCCGCGGCGTCTGTAAAATGCCCTTCTTTCACAATGTCGTACACCGACTTGCCGATGATCTTGTTCCTGTCCACGTTCGAGAAAGCTTCCCACGACTTGCTGATTTGCAGGGTTATCCCCTGCCCGTCCAGGATCCAGATGCCGTCGTACGAATGTTCGAGGATGGCCGCCAGGAGGCGGCTGTCCTCCTCCAGGTGCGCCACCTTGCGGGCCAGCTCGACTTCGCCGGTTACGTCGCGGTAGAAGCTTGCCGCTCCCAGGATGGCCTTGTTTCGGCGGAGCGGGATGTGATCGGCGAGCAGAATTCTGTCCCGGTGCAGTTCCCTGCGCTGCAGCACCGGCTCGCCGGCGCGCAGCACTTCCGGCAGCGGGGAGCCGATGTCCAGCGAAGCCACCGGGCGTCCCACAGCCCTTTGCGCGGGGGTTTGGAACACCGTTTGCGCGGCCCGGTTGAAGACCCGCACCACACCCTTATCATCCACCAGGACCACGGCCTGCTCCAGCGCGTCGACCAGAGCCAGAAACAGCTCGTCGTTCCAAAGGCGTCGCATAAAGTCACCTCCGGAAACGGTCTTTATTACAATTAGTCCACGTCGCACGGGTTTCCTGCCCCGGGCCGGCCGGAAGGTGTTACCACAGGTGGTGCTGCGCCATGGCGACGGCGCCGATGAGCAGGGCGAAAACTATGCTCGGCCAGAAGACCCGCCGCAGGAGTTCGCCCTCCTTATTGTTCAGTTGCAGGGCGACACCGGCCACGACGATATCCTGGAAGGCGACCGCCTTCCCCATGGTGCCGCCGGAACTCAACGTGCCGGCCGCCAGTACCGGGTCGATGCCTATCTGGGCGCCGCCCACCACGGCCAGGTTGCCGAAAAGGGCGTTGGACGCGGCCACGCTCCCCGCCAGGGTGCACCCGATCATGCCCAGGAAGGCCGTGGCCATGGGGAACCAGAACCCCGTGGACCCGAAGGCCAGGCCTACGGTGTACGTCATCGCCGAGTAGTTCATCAGGTAGGCGGTGCTGAGGAGGCACACGATGGTCAGCCCCGGCAGGCGCAACTGTTTGAGTGTGCGGGTGTAGATGCTCAAGGCGCGGCGCGGCTTCAGGCCGAGGGCCAGGGCCGTCAGGACGCCGGCGACAAAGACCAGGGTGCCGCCGACGGTGAGCAGCGGCTGGCTGTACACCGCGGGATAGGCCTCCGGGGTGGCGGTTACCGGGGCCGTTTTCAGGACGGCGTTGTGCAGCACCGGCCAGGCAAAGGTCACCGTGCTTACCTTCGCCAGCCACGTCTTCAGCGGCGTGCTGTTGACGAGACCGATAACCAGTACCAGCAGCAGGTAAGGCGACCAGGCGCGGACCGCGGCGGCGGGGGAGGGCGCGCCGCCGTTCGCGTTGCCGTTCTGCGGGGGTGCATCCGCGGGGAACAGCCACAGGCGGCGCGGCTGCCAGCGGCGCAGCACGACCAGGACGGTGGCGATGGAGGCCAGTGAGGCGGCGATGCCCACCGTGTAAGGTCCCTGGAAGTTGGCCACGAGCGTGGCCACGACACCGTACGCCAGGCCGGCGAGCAGGGTTACCCCCCAGACTTCTTTGAAGCCCCGCCACCCGGAAACGAGCAGCACCAGGGCGACGGGGAAAAGGGCGGAAGCGACCGGCGTCTGCCGGCCGATCACCGCCGCTAGGGCCGTGATGTCGAGCCCGGTCACCGAGTGCAGGACGACCACGGGCATGCCCTGCGTACCCCACGAGGCGATGGTGGTGTCGGCCAGGAGCGTGACCACCGCGGCCAGCACGGGCGGAAAGCCGATGCCCACGAGCATGGCTGCCACGACGGCAATCGGGGCGCCAAAGGCCGCTATGGATTCGAGCAGGGTGGTGAACCCGAAGCCGATCAGCACGGTTTGCAGGCGGCGGTCGCACGTTACCGCGGCCAGGGACTGCTTCAGGACCTCGAAATAACCGCTGGCCACAAGCATGTTAAAAATCCAGACCGCGTTGGCCAGCGTCCAGAGGATGGGGAAGACGGCCGTAGCGGCACCGAGAAGGACGCTGCTTGCCGCAAGTCGCCCGGGCATCTGCCATACCTGCGTGGCCAGGAGCAGCGTCAGTCCCAGACCGGCCAGGGCGGACGTGTGCGCCGGCAGGCGCAGGCCGGCCATGAGCAAAAAGATGGTGACGATGGGCAGCGCGGCACAGAGCGAAGAAAGGAAAATGCTGTTGCCCACGGGGGCGTACTGCTGGCTCCACGGGAGTGTGACGGGCCCGCTGCCC
>DMDP01000049.1 GCA_003445475.1 Peptococcaceae bacterium
GGGACCACATCCTTATGCAGGCCGAGTTGCAAAAACACGTGGACAACGCCATTTCCAAGACCGTTAACCTGCCGCACAACGCCACGGAGGAGGACATCTGGGAGGCTTACGTCCTGGCGTGGCGCACCGGCTGCAAGGGTATCACCGTATTTCGCGATGGTTGTCGCCAGGAGCAGGTTTTGACCATTACCCAGAAACCGCCCAAACGGGACGGGGGGTTCATCACCGTCGAATGGGGCAAGTACGTGCCGCCTGCGCTTCCCCCGGAGATGCCCGCCAGGAGGTATTACGTGGAAACGCCGGTCGGCGAGTTGCAACTGTTCGTGGTGGTGGACGAGAACAACCGGCCGGTGGAAATTTTCGGCCAGGTCGGCAAGGCCGGCTCCGACATCAACGCCGACGTAGAGGCCATCTGCCGCATGACGTCCGTCGCTCTGCGCGCGGGCATCGCCCTCTGGTACGTGGTCAAGCAGCTGCACGGCATCGGCGGGGCCAATTCCGTGGGCTTCGGCCCTAAGCGCGTACGCTCCATTGCCGATGCCATCGGCAAGGTACTCAACGCACACTTCCTTAACCCGGAAACCGAAGAACTAACAACTGAGGGGAACGTGATTACCGGGGCGCAGGACAAAGAAGGGGACGTAATGCTTGACTTCTGCCCTCAATGCGGTAACGCTACCCTGGTGCACCAGGACGGATGCCGTCGCTGCCTTAACCCGGACTGCCTTTACGAGGCCTGCTAACGACTCTGCCCGGTGGACGAAAAAGGACTGGCTGCGGCCAGTCCTTGCGCCTGGTTAGGCCCGGCGCTTAAAGGTTTCGCACTTCGTTTGATCGGAGCTAGCTGCGGACGCGGTATTGTTCCTTTCAATTTGAATCATTGGCGCGTCGCACTTCACGTTCTTATTGTATTCGCATTCGGTGACCGTACACTTGATCTCGGCCATGCCATCACCTCCTCGATGACATGTTGCCACGGAACACTGGAAATAATACGCGACTTAGCAAAATAAATCCGGTTACCGGCGGTGCACTTTGCTCACCCCGTTTTCTAGCCTTACGATATAAAGGGAATCCGCCGTTCCGATCAGATGCTGGTTGTTGGTCGTGATGATTATCTGGCGTTGAAAGACATCGGTGAGGATTTTCAGGAGGCGGGCAACTCTGGATATATACGCGTCGCTGACATTCCTGACCGGTTCGTCCAGAACAAGGGGGCCCCGGATGGGCGGGCGGGAAATTTCGAGCAAGGCGAAGCGCCAGGCCAGAGTCACCAGATCAAATAGGCCGCCCCCTGCGCTGACGGGGATGTTGGTTACTCTGCCTGCACTATCCCTGAACTCAACGGTGAACCGAATACCCTGTAGGCGCGGTGTGTAGCGCATTCTGAACCGGTAGCTGTCGCCGAAAACGTATTGCAGAAAGTAAGTAACGATCTTTTCCACCCGTCTTCGATCGTAGTCTGCGACAAAGCGCGCCACTTCTCGCAGGAACGCCTGCACCTGTTCCAGACGGTCGCGCTGCGTAGGTTCCCGTGTCTCGCTTGGGCTGCCCGACGGGGATGTTCCCGCTTGGGTGAGTTCTGCCTCGGCAGTGGTAAGGGCGGCGTGAAAAATGTGTCTACCGGTAACCCGCTCAAACAACTCGGCGCAAAGCGGCGCAGACGAAGAGAGAAGCGTATCTGTTTGCGGAGCAAGGTTAAGTACTACTTCAACACCTCCTGCGAGGTGCACCGGGTGCAAACCTGTATTGCGGAACAAGGCGAGCGGGTACCGTGTGGTCTCGGAGAGTACCGTTCCCTGCTTTGACAACTTATACCGGCTGCCACGCCCGGTAGTCTCCCGGGTAATCGTCAATCCGTTGGAGAAAGACACCCTTACACGGCAGTATTTTGCTCCGGCGCGAATAAACGATGCCACCTGTTCGCGGCCGTTGTAAATTACCCATCGCAGCGCCCGCCAAACGGCTGTCTTTCCCGCTTCGGACTCGCCGAAAAGGGCGTTATACCCTCTCGTAAAACTAAGCGTGGTTTCAACATGGGACTGGAAGTTTTCGAGGACAAGACCGGTTATGTACATACGGTCACCTCAAGCGCTTCTCCAGCCTAACGGCCTTACGCAACCTCTTGCGTGCCTCCGTCTGTACGTATCCCGGCACCTTTTTCTTTGCGCCCAACGCATCTAACAGGTCCTGTAGGCTTACCGGCCCCTCCTGGTGTATCCGGGTAAGGTGCTCCCGCAGGCGGGCCTGCCGGCGAAGGTTTGCTTCGAATGCGCCGGTATCGATGACCTCGTGTCCTGGCCTGGCACTCTGCAGGCGAATATAGCTATGGCGCGGTACCGGACCGCTAAAGTCCAGAAGAACGACCTGGGGGAAACGCTCGATGTCTTTCGGGTGGGCAGATAGACGCGCCAGCGAACCGGGATTGATGAACCACTTCCCCTGATAAAAAACCTCCGGGAAACCGAAGTGCGCGTGGCTGGCCAGCGTGTAGTCCGCCTGGGTGTAAGGGGCTACCTGCTCGATAAGGGTGTAGGGCGCGCCGGAGTAAAAGGGTTTGGGTACCAGCATGCCGTGAACAAGGTGGATGGCCAGGTCGCAGCCCGTTTTGGCAACACAGTAATCCTTTTGCGGGTCGCGACAATCAATGGCGTAATGAAACGGCTGCCCGGTTACCTGGACCGTCAGATTGCGCCGGCGGAAATACCTCTTGACTTCCGGGACAAGGAGGTGGAGTAGACCCAGACGAGCCAAAAAACCAAGCATCGTATGCTCGAGCGACGCCGGATCATAACCGTAAATATCGTGATTACCGGGAACAACGTACAAAGGTGCGCGGAGTTGGCGCAGGATGGCGGCGAATTGCCCAACGGTCGGTAACGCCGGCGCCGGAAGATCAAAAAAGTCACCGCCGTGGAGGACGGCGGTAACCCCGTAATCGTTGGCCAGTTCCACGACCTCCTGCAGTTTTGAGGCTAAAGTGGCGGCGAAGTTGTCCTTTCTCGTCCACGGCCTGCGCCCGCGGATATGGGTATCTGTGAGGTAAAGAAATTTCACCCAGGTTGCAACCCCTAGCCCGTTCTCTTTAGTAGATTTTTTCGCTACGGGGTGGCCGATTCCCTCCGGTAAAGACGATTTATCTTGCCGAGGTTTCGTGGTCGTTGCGCACCTGACTGTGGAAGATCTCTTCGAGCGTAAACGGGGAATCAGGGGGGCCAATTTCGACCCGACTGTGGACCTCCCGCACGCCTCTCGCCCTGGCCGCGGCCTTTCTGGCCGCCTTTTCCTCGGCTTCACTTTCCGCGCGCCCGCAAAGGAAAACCCGCCCGCCGATCACGCGCGCCCCAATGCGCTTCAGATCTATACCGGGTTCGGCGGCCAGTTCCTCCATAACCTCTTCCAGGACTTCGGCATCGGTCACCGCGCCGTCGGTACTGATGGAAATATTGTTCCTGATCTCCCGTACTCCCGGTAGCCCAGCAACGGCGGTGGCCAGCTTTTCCTTGTCCGCAAGGGTATCGACAATCCCTGTAAGAACGACGATGCCGTCTGCCACTTCGGCCCGGATGCCGTAAGGGTTAAGATTCTGGTTTGCTTCGAGAAACTCGCGCACGCGACGCCTCACCTCATCGTTCTGCTCCTGCACCCGGCAGATCACCTCGCCCTGTGAGTATTTTCCCTTTAATATGTCCTTGCTTACGGCGCAATATTATTCTGCTGCCGGTTTCTCAGCGAGTCTTTCCAGGAAAGCGCCCAATTTCGGTATCCTTACCGTCATCGTCTCGCCGGGAAGGGATATGCTGGCAGTGTCCCGGCCGACCTGCGTTACCTTAATGCATTCACCGGTCTTAAGCTTGATCTCCAGCTGCGGTCCGGCCCTTTGGTGGTCCTCCTGCCCGGAAACGACATCCCCCGGGGTGGTTTCGGTACAGGTGTTGATCAGGTAGACCGCCTCGTGGACGGTTTCCACGTCTTCAAAGATTACGGGGTCATGCTGGGGCCGAATGAGAAGGACGCTCGCCACGTCGTCCTCCTTGAGAGCCAACAAGGTATAGCGTGCGCGGTAGCCGCGGTTGTTGGCCTGTCCTTCCACCTGCGTGGCGGCCATGCGGGGGGCCGGTGGGACGGCCCCCGGGTCATCGCCGGCGACTGGGAAAGCGGTGGCGGCTTCCGGCGTGTCCGGTAGTGGTGGAGGTGGGACCTTCTCTGTCTCTTCTGTAACCGCTGCGCCCGATTCGAGGCGGAATTGGTCGGCTCTTGCTTTCACGTTTGCCGCGCCGGTTGGAGGGGGCGGTGTCTTTTCGGCAAGGGTTTGCGGCAGTTGAGCTACCTGGCCCGGGGCCTTGTGGTCATGGCGGTAAAGGACCCCAAAAGCGGCGCCTAAGATCAGGAGGCACGCCGCCGCCATCCCTAGAATCTGCGGCCAGGTAAAGCGGTAGTACCACGGCCGGCGGGGCTCCTGCTCTTTCAGCCTTCGCAAGAAGCGATTCCAGGCCGCATCGACGTCGAAATAGCGGTCCGCCTCGGCTGCCATATTCCGTACGTAGGCTCTAATCACGGCATCTGCCGCCCGGAACTTTGCAAGCCGCTCGCGGCAACCCGGGCATGTACGAAGGTGCTCCTCCAGTGCGGCAACTTCTTCAAGGGACAGTTCTCCGTCAATGTAATCCATTAACGAAGCATCATCGTAGCACACTTAACGTCCCTCCCTAATGGTCGTACGCCTTGCGGAATCTGAGACGTGCCCGGGCAACAATGGTACCAACGGACTTGACGTCCACGCCGATAACGCTGGCTATCTCTTTGTAACTGTAGCCGGAAAACCTGAGTATCAGGCACAAGCGATCGCGTACCGGCAGAGTGTTGAGAATTTCTTTCACCTCTCTAATTTCCTGCAGTTCGTGAAAAGACCGGTGGCTATTCGATCCGGCCGCCGGATCGGAAGCCGCGCGCAACTCACGTCTCCGGCGGTTTTCCTCCCTGCGCAGGTGCTTGTAGGCGAGGTTCAAGGCAACCCTGTACAGCCATCCCCCGATGTTGCCCATGTCACGGGGCGGGCTTGAGTACAGTCGAAGAAAGGTCTCCTGAGCCAGATCTTCGGCCATCGCCGCGTCACCGAGCACGGTCGCTAATTGCCTGCAGATACCGGGATAATAACGGGCAAACAACTCGTGGAAGTCGCTTAGCGACAGTGCGGCACCTTCTTTGTCAACAGGGATTGTGGCCACCTCCCTGCTTTCATAATAACAAATCCTTATGGGCGCCCGTTTGTGACACCGGTGGGAACTTCGTCGGGCTTGTCCCGGCAGGGTGTAATGCAAATGCGTTCTCCCGGCTCCAGGGACAGTACCTCGGACGCACTCGCGTTTCTAACGGATATCTCCAGCGTGCCGGCCGAACCGGTGACAAGGAAAACCTCGCCGGGCGGGGCTGCAGCATAGGTTGGATGGTGTGGCAATGTGGCGCTGAACGAGGCCGTGGTAACCCGATAAGAACGGGTGCCTGGTTCAGGCGGCAGATTGGTGATGATATTACCGAACCAATCGACATATACTACTTCGCCTTCGCGATCCCGGCGGTGAAAGCGAAGTTCGTGCATGAGGCGGGTGGGCGGACCAAGGGCGCTGATGGGAGTGCCGCGGTCGATCATGGCTGCCGCGGGAGCGAAAAGGTCCCGTGCCTCAAAGGTACGCGACGCACCTGGCGGCCGAACGATGCTCACCGCGGCGACAAGGCCGTCGGCCTCCACGGCCGGGCAAAGGAGACCGTTATCCGGGCCCACGAAATAGTAGTGCGCAGTGGCCACAGCCAACGGCTGGCGCTCCCCGCCTACCCCCGGGTCCACCACCGCCATAAATACGGTGCCTTGCGGGAAGTACCGGTAAGCGGTGAACAGCAACCAAGCCGCCTCCCGGACGGCATAGGGGCGAACGTTGTGCGTAATGTCCACCACCCTGGCTTCGGGATGGTGGCGGAAAATAACCCCTTTGACCGTCCCGACGTAAGCGGATGGGCCGAAATCGGTAAGGAGGGCGATCAAGCCCCCACCTCCCCGTACGGAAAAACGCCGTTCGCATTGATCAGGTAGTGAATGAGGGGGCCGGCGGGAGGCGGGGTTGGGCCCAGGGAAAAGGCCTCCAGAAGGAGGGCCTCCGCGTCGGCAAAATGGTCTTTATTCGTATGGAGAACGGCGAGCACTTCCTTCTCGCTAACGATCTCTCCCACTTTCTTCTTCAAAACAATACCGGCGGCGGGATCTACCGGCTCATCC
>DMDP01000146.1 GCA_003445475.1 Peptococcaceae bacterium
GGAAGGGATCGTCGGAGTTGTACAGCCTCGGGGTGCCGCCATATTCCTTCTCGCCGTAGATGTGGTTGACGTACTTGTTCGGCTCGGCGGCGATGCGGGCACTGGCCTCCTGCAGGAGCTCCTCGCGCTTGCCGAATTTGAGTGCTTCTGTGGGGCACGCGCCGGCGCAGGCGGGCATTTCACCCTGTTTGATCCGGGGGAAACACATCTGGCACTTGCGCACGCGGGGAAAGAGCGCGTCCCACTCATACTTGGGAATACTGAAGGGACACGCGAGCATGCAGTAGCGGCAACCGACACAAATGCGCTCGTTGTAAACGACGGGGCCCTCGGGCGTTTTCCGGAACGCGCCTACGAAACAGGCAGAGGCACAGGCCGGATCAAGGCAGTGCAGGCACTGGTTTTTTACAAACCGCAACACGCTTTGTTTATTCCTTTCCATCCCGTACGTCCGGACCGCCGTCCAGTTTGCCGCGCTGAGCGCCGCCTTTTCGCCAATGGCCGGGGAGGCCTCGTCCCAATTCAGGCCGTTATAAAGCTTGCATGCAACGGCGCAGCTCCCGCAACCGACGCACCTGGTTATGTCTACCAGCACACCGTTCATTATCTCGCCTCCCCTTCCCCTATCCTACCGCTTGACGCGCGCGGAGCTTGGCGCTCCTCGACACGTACTCGGTGTGAAGCAGCTTCTCTGCCAGTTCGCTCATCGGGTGCTCCAGGAACTCCTGGTAAAGGGCCAGAATTTCCGGGTTCTCGTGGCTTTCCCGCCATACCCACTTCGCGTCCGCGTCGTAGAGACTCGCGATGCGCCTGGCTCGTACCTCATTTGTAGGCGGCACGGCCGTCCGCGGCTGCCCGCCGCCGCCGATACAGCCGCCGGGGCAGGCCATGAACTCCACGAAGTGCCAGGGCGCGCGACCGCGACGCACCGCTTCCAGCACCTGGCGGCCGTTGCCCATGCCGTGGCAGACCGCGACGCGCACCGTCCCGACACCGGGGACGTCTACGGCTCCCTCCTTTACGCCGCCGAGGCCACGCACCGGGGTAAGGTTGAGAAGGGTGGGCGGTGGTTCGTTACCCGTGATGAAGAAGTAAGCCGTACGCACGGCCGCCTCCATCACCCCGCCGGTGGCACCGAAAATGATCGCGCCGCCGGTGCACTTGCCCATCAGCGGGTCGTAGTCTTCCTCTGGCAACGAGGTCAGGTCGATACCCTTTTGCTTCAGCATCTTTGCCAGCTCCCGCGTGGTGAGAACAGCGTCTACGTCCCGTACCGACGGCTTGCCCCAGTAGAGGCCGCTATCGTTCATCTCCGGGCGCTGGGCCTCGAACTTTTTTGCGGTGCACGGCATTATGGAAACAGAAAACATCTTTTCGGGGTCGAGGTTTTTCTTCTTAGCGTAGAAGGTCTTGACGAGCGCTCCGAACATCTGCTGAGGCGACTTGCAGCTGGATACATGCGGCAGCAGGTCGGGGTAGTAATACTCACAGAACTTCACCCATCCCGGGCTGCAGGAGGTGAACTGGGGCAACGGCCTTCCCGGTAACTCTCCCTTAATGCGCTTGATCAATTCCGTCGCTTCTTCCATGATCGTCAGGTCGGCGGTAAAGTTGGTATCCAGAACCGCATCGAACCCGAGGCGCCTGAGGGCGGCCACCTGCCTGCCCATCACCCACGTTCCCGGCGGCAGGCCGAACTCCTCCCCGAGCGCCACGCGCGTGGCCGGTGCCGTCTGCACCACGACAAACCGGTCGGGATCCTCGAGCGCCTGCCACACCTTCTCCGTATCGTCCTTTTCGCTGATGGCCCCGGTGGGACATGCCAGCGCGCACTGGCCGCAGTTAATGCATACAAGCTCGTCGACCAGGGGCAGCTCGTAGTACCCGAAAACGCTCTGCGTGTCCCGACAAACTTCGAGACACTGGCCGCACAGGATGCACTTCTGGTCGTCCCGGACAATAGAAGGATTCGCAGGGTCGATCGGCACGCGCCCGCGCACCTGGGCAGGCCAAGTACCCGGCACGTTATACTGGTAAGGAAGCCAGCCCTCGCCCCCTGCCGATAGCTCCGCGCGGTGCAGACAGCCGCCAGCGGTCGCGGCCAAGCCGGCCAGGCCAAGGCCGGCCATCATCTTGAGAAACGCTCGCCTGGTCATCTCCTTTTGCTGTTCCACAAGGTTCTCCATTTAGCTCCCTCCTTCTCTTAATCCCCGTTTTTTGTCCCGAAGGCAAAGCCGTATCCCGGACACCACCTCCTCTCCGTGAGATGTAAAAACCACGTTAACCGGCCCTTCGCGGACCGCGTTACGTGGTTTATCGAAGCGCCCAGGAATCAACCCGCGTTGGCTCAGATGGTAATCTCGAGCAGGTTCAACCGGTGTCTGGTTAGCGGAACTAACTGCTCTGTACCTGATATGTAATCACTAAAATGAAAACCACGGAGACCCGGCCTTTCGTAGGCCAGTTTCCGTGGTTCACAGGTCGGAAAGAAGAGGGTTTTCGAACCCGTTATGTTTTTCTTAAACATAGATATTAAACTCTCTAAAACTTACGTGTCAAGAGAGATCTTCAGCAAGCCATTTGCGCTGTAAGCATTTTTGCCTGGGAGACAAACGTTTTGGCTAAACATGGCTGAAGTCCATCCCGGACTTGCGCCTCTTTGTAGCCCGAAGCCGTGCGTTTTAAGGTAATATTTGGGCCAGGTGGATTATCTATCCATATGTTGCCCGAAAATAGGCACAGCCACCCAGCCCACCCTTTTGGCTGTACTGAGTTTTCTGCTGGTCTAGCCTGGATTAGGCCGCCCTTACTAGGCTCCTTAGCTTGACTCCGTGCTTTGCCCGTATTCGCCCCACAGCCATCGCCAGCATCACGATCAGG
>DMDP01000143.1 GCA_003445475.1 Peptococcaceae bacterium
CGGCTGGGGGTCGAAGACGCCCTGCGGGACAGGGGAGCCAAAAGCGGCGACACGGTTAAGATCGGCGGCGTTGAGTTTACGCTTCATTTTGAGACGTAAATATGGTACACTACCGCTATAAAATATGAATGGTAATTTCAGATAGGGCACTGGTCTGACCGAAATGCGCGAATTCGGTAACGTCCGGCGAATAGTGATTAAAATCGGGTCGAGTTCCCTGGCCTACCCGAGCGGCAAACTGCGGCTCGCGCGCATCGAAAAGCTGGTGCGGGAAATGGCGGACCTGCACAACGCGGGGCGCGAGGTGCTGGTGGTCACCTCGGGGGCGATCGGGGCCGGTGTAGGCAGGCTGGGCCTCAAGGAACGCCCCAGGAGCATTCCCGCCCTCCAGGCCTGTGCCGCCGTAGGCCAGGGTATCTTAATGCACACCTACGAGAAGTTCTTTGCCGAGTACGGCATCATCGCGGCCCAGGTGCTGCTGACCCGGGAGGACTTCGCCGAACGGCGGCGCTTCCTCAACGCCCGCAACACCCTGGAAACCCTCCTACGCCTGCGCGCGGTTCCCATCATCAACGAGAACGATACCATCGCCGTGGAAGAAATCAAACTGGGCGACAACGACCAGTTGTCGGCGCTGGTGGCGGTGAGCGTCAACGCCAACCTGCTCCTGCTGCTCTCGGATGTCGACGGCCTCTACACCGCGGATCCGCGCACCGACGCCGGGGCCAGGCGCATACCCGAGGTCACGGGAATCACCCCGGAGATCGAGAAGCTGACGGGTGCGCCCGGCTCGGCGCTGGGGACCGGCGGGGTGGCAACCAAACTTATGGCCGCCCGCATCGCGGTGCATTCCGGGGTGGCCATGGTTATCGCCCCGGCGACCGAAGATAACGTGATCCGGAGGGTACTGGAAGGGGAGGATCTCGGGACCGTCTTCTGGCCGGTGCCGCACAAGCTTAAGAACCGCAAGCGGTGGATAGCCTTCGGTGCGACGGTTCAGGGCAGGGTTTTTGTCGACGCCGGCGCGGCGACGGCCCTGGCGCTGCACGGCAAGAGCCTGCTCCCTTCCGGGGTGGTGGGCGTCAGCGGCGAATTCGGCGCGGGCAGTACGGTAAGCGTTATCGGCCCCGACGGCCGCGAAATCGCCCGCGGCATCGTGAATTACTCCTCGTCCGAGCTGGAGAGGATAAAAGGCGTGCAAACCGCGGAGATCACGCATATTCTCGGTGAACCGCGTTGCGACGAGGTCATTCACCGGGACAACCTGGTTCTTGAATAATTAGTGAAGTCACAATGAGGGAGTGACGCGGCCTTGGAAAGACTCTGGGCGCCCTGGCGTGCTCGCTACGTGACCGGCGCGATCGATGCCGATCCCGGTTGCATCTTCTGCCAGAAGCTCAATGACACCCGCGACGCCGCCAACTACGTGCTGGTGCGGACGGAGCGGTGCTTCGTGCTGCTCAACCTCTACCCGTATAACAACGGCCACCTCCTGGTGGCGCCCAAACGGCACGTAGCCGATATTACGGACCTCACCGACGCGGAAATGCAGGAATTGATGGAGGTCACGGCCTGGATGGTGCGCCTCGAGCGGCGGGCCATGCGGCCGCACGGGTTTAACGTCGGGGTTAACCTCGGCCGGGTGGCGGGGGCCGGCATTCCCGGCCATTTCCATATCCACATCGTCCCGCGCTGGGACGGGGACACCAGCTTCATGCCCGTCCTCGGCGAGGTCAAGGTGATCTCCGAAGCCCTGGAGGACACCTATGCAAAACTGAAACGGGCAGTGCAAGAAGATGTCGGGGAGGAGAAGGAGCATGACTGAAGACGTTATCCGGGAGGCGGTAATTGCCAAGGCGGCACGTGCCAGAGAAGCGGCCCGCAGGCTCGCGTATCTTCCGACCAACGTGAAGAACGAGGCGCTTCTCGCCATGGCGCGCAGCCTGGAGGAGCGCACGCCCTTTATCCTGGAGGCGAACGCCCAGGACGTGGAAGCCGGCCGGGCAAAGGGACTTTCGCGCGCGCTCATCGACCGCCTGCTGCTCACCGAGGCGCGCATCGCCGAAATGGCGGAAGGGCTGCGGATGGTGGCCGGCCTGCCCGATCCGGTGGGTGAAATCACGTCCATGTGGACGCGGCCGAACGGGTTGCTGGTGGGGCGCATGCGCGTTCCGCTGGGGGTCATCGGCATCATCTACGAGGCCCGTCCGAACGTAACGGTCGACGCAGCGGGATTGTGTCTCAAGGCGGGCAACGCAGTGGTGCTGCGCGGCGGTTCCGAGGCGATCAACTCGAACCAGGCCATCACCCGGGTGATCGCCAAGGCGGCGACGGCGGCGGGCGTGCCGGAAGGGGCCATCGAGTTCATCGACGTCACGGACCGCGCGGCCGTCAACGTCATGCTGCGGCTCAACGATTACCTGGACGTCCTGATCCCGCGCGGCGGCGCCGGCCTTATCAGAACCGTGGTCCAGAACGCCACCGTGCCGGTAATCGAGACCGGGGTTGGCAACTGCCACGTGTACGTGGACAAAGACGCCGACCTGGCGATGGCCGAGGCAATCTTAAATGCGGAATTAATAAATGAGATAATATTTTAGAAAATGTTATCTCATTTA
>DMDP01000186.1 GCA_003445475.1 Peptococcaceae bacterium
GTGCTCTTCCGATCTCTTGCAGCCGGGCAGAATATGTGTTATTAACGAGGTGGTAATCTAATTCTCGTTCGTCTAGGCCGATTTCCCTGCCGATTCGCAAAATCGTTTGCCTCTCTCCAATATTTCTCTCCTCCAGAAAATAAGCTTGAAAAAGGCGGGTGTGCATTTCGGCGAACTTCCCCTTCTCCCTGGCGTACTCGCTCGCTTCCAGGGCCAAACGGGTATTGGGGAGAAACCGGATTTGGGCAAAATTAATACCGTAAGGCTCCCCGGCACGCCGGAGGTCTTGAAGCATTTTCCCGGCGTCCACCCCAGGAAGCAAACGCTCCAGGGGGATCCCTTCCGCCGGCGTCTCGGGGTGCAGCTCATACCCGATCCATTCATCCACAACCTCGAACTCCCGTTTTAGCTTTTCGACAATACCTTTGCCGATAAAACAAAAGGGTCAAGCATAATCGGAAAAGATTTTCAGGTTGATGGACATTTTCTTTCGCTCCTTCATCCGGCCCGGCCAGGCACCACCCGTACCCCTTTGAGGGGCCCGACCCACGTGGACGTTCGACATCTATGAACAGGTTTCCTGCTGCACTTTCGTAATGCCGCGCAGGAGGAATACGCTAAATCAGAATGTCCCTGCGGCTGTACAACTGGTGGGTAAATCCTAGGGCGGCAGCGGATATCGCCAGCAGAATCAAGGCGTTCAAGGGGTCAATCCTTCCGTCCAGGAGGATCTCAGCTGCATTCATATAGTAGAAAGGGGAAAGGTAACGCAGAAACTCCGCCTCTTTGCTGAAGGACGCCAGCGCGTCGAAGAAGTACAGCGTCAGGACAAAGCCAATACCGGCCGAGGAAGCAGATTTTCTCCTGGAGAAAAATAGGGAACTCAGAAAACCCAGGCTGGCAAAGGTAAAGTGAGCGAAAAAGGGTGCCGCCAATAAATAGGCTAAGACGGAGCGGGAGTATGTCCCAACATCAAAAATCTCAAAAGCGCCATAGGTCACCAGTCCAATTATCAGATTAAAAAGCAGCAGGTACACGAGATAGGCAAGGATCTTGTTGGTAAGCACCTGGGTGCGGGTGACCGGCCTGGCCAGCAAAAACTCGATCGTCTTCTCGTCTTCTTCCTTGGCGAGAAGGGTTGAACCCAAAATGGCGGCAAAAATGCTCCCGAAGAGAATGATCATGAAGTAGGCTTCGGTGGCGTAAAAGCCGAGCGGATCGACCAGACTGATTCTATCCAGACCAAAAACTTTTAACAACCCTTCCGGGTACATCTCGACCAGTTTTTCCAGTGCTTCGACATCTGCAGCAAAAGACGGGTACACGTACATCATGAAGAAATTCAGCAAGGCAAGAGCGAGTGCCCAGACCAGTAGAAACTTGTAATTTGCCTTAAGCTCCCGGAAAAAGATGTTCACCTAGCTTTCATCCTTTTCATAGTAATGCATGAACACCTCTTCGAGTGTCGGTTCTTCCAGCCACAGACCGGCCAGTTCATGGTGGGTGAGGACGCGCAGCAGTTCATTTATATCTCCGTTAAAGAACAGGCGCAGCGTCCCGTTCTCTTTCTCGCGGTGGATTATGCCGGGCAGGTCAATATCGGGGATGTTTCCGTTTTTAAAGCTAATCCGTACATTGCGGAACTGGTTGCCGCGCAGCTTCTCTATCTCCTCGATTTTGAGGATGCGCCCTTCCTTGATGATCGCCACCCGGTGGCAGCGCTTTTGTACCTCGCTGAGGATATGGGATGAGAAGAAGATCGCCGTTCCTTGCTTCTGTTCCTCCCGGAGAACATCAAAGAAGCGCTTCTGCATCAACGGGTCGAGGCCGCCGGTCGGCTCGTCGAGGATCAGCAGTCTGGGCTTATGGAGAAGGGCCAGGATGATGCCGAGCTTCCTCTTGGTCCCCAGGGACAGGGCGTGAATTTTTCTCCTGGTATCTAGTTCAAAAGTCTCCAGCAGTTCCTCAGTACGCCTGCGGCAATCTGTTTCGTAAAAGCGGGTGGTATACTCCAGCAGTTCCCCAACGGTCATCTCTTCATAGTAGTCAACCTCGCCGGGCAGATAGCCCACCTGCCTTTTTATTTTCCGGCTCTCCCTCAAGACGTCCATCCCCAGCACTTTCGCGGTGCCGCGGGTGGGAAAAATGAAATTGAGGAGAATGCGGATAGTGGTAGACTTGCCCGCACCATTGGGGCCGATGAAACCGAAGATTTCTCCTTCTCCCACCTGGAGGTTGACGTCAATGATTCCCCGGTTCTTTCCGTAGTACTTGGTAAGGTCCCTGGTTTCGATAACGTATCTGGTCGGTACAGGTTCCTGCATATAGTTTTCCCTCGCTTGCCCCGGTTGTGATCCCTTGTAATGGACTCAACTTATTATTTCTAATGGGCGCTTCAGGGATTCGCGGGGAACGCGTGCCTTTGCCCGGTGATGAATGGTCGATTTTTTGTTGTTTTCCCACATTTTTGACGCAGACTCCAGCCATACTTAGTAGTGAAAAACCATTAAGGGAGGTGGTCGGTAGCGGCATTTGGTGACCGGCGGTGCCGGTTTCGGGCGAATAACGGATTCCCATTGAGGAGGCATGGAAAGAGCATGAAGAAGAAAATGTTGTTGGTACTAGCTGCCCTGGCCCTGGTGGGACTCTTTACGGGAGTTGCTTTCGCGCAGAACGCGACCGTTTCGAACCGCCCTGACGGGAATGCGCCCGCGTTCTTCGAGACGTTCCTGGAGAAGTTCGCGTCCATACTGGGCGTCGACGAGGACAAAGTCGTCGCCGCCGCCAAAGAGGCCGGCAAGCAGGTGGTCGACGAAGCCGTCGAGCAGGGAAAAATAACGGCCGAACAGGCTGAAAAGATCAAGAGCAAGATAGATGAGGGCCGGTTCTTCCCCTGCCCCTTCCCGCGCCACAGAGCGGCAGGCGGCCCCCGGCTGGACGCGGTGGCCCAGGTCCTGGGTATGACCGCGGACGAACTCAAGGCCGAACTGGAGCAGGGCAAGAAGATCGCCGACATCGCCAAAGAAAAGGGTCTCACCGAGGAGCAGCTGCACCAGAAGGTTATTGAGGCCAAAATCCAGGCCATCCGCCAGGCAGTGGAGGAAGGCAAAATCCCGCAGGACAGGGCCGACGAAATAATCAAGAGGCTTGAGAACGCGCCGCAGGGCAAAGGCTTCTTCGGACGGCCTTTCGGCCCGCCGCCCGCTGCGGAGCAGCAGGCGCAGTAAGGTAAGCCGCCAGGACGGTCGCGACGGCGGCCCGCTCTCCGCGAAAAAGAGCGGGCCGTTTTGCTTTTGGAGTGCCGGAGGGTTCACATTTTCACAGTTTGCTGCTAAAATATTGCAAAATTCGCCTTGGTGCGACGGCAAGGGATCGAGGAGTGGAAACGGGAGTGGACTACGCTAGATATCTTGAACGCGCCGGCTTCCGGCAGTTGCAGGAGGAAATTGCCAGAGCTACCGGCCTGGCGGTCATCACCACGGATCCGGAGGGCCGTGCCCTGTTCGGCAAGAGCAACCCTCCCGCGTTCTGCGTCCTGATCAACGGCACGCCGGAAGGGAGGCTGGCCTGTAGCGCCTTCCGCTGCGAGCTGGCGCGCGACGTCTTGGCCACCGGCGAAGTGCGGCGCCGCGTCTGCCACGCGGGGCTGATCAACATCGGCGTGCCGGTGGACGGGCTGGGCGTGGTGATCGCCGGCGGCGTGGCCGTTGGGCGGCTCAGGGAGGCGAAGCTCGCCTCCCTGGCGGAGGAAGTGTGCTGCCCGCGCGAGAGACTGATCGAGCTGGCGCGGGAGGTACCGGTGTGGACGGAAGTGCGCCTCGCGGAGGTCGCCGGCCTCATCCGGGCGATGACCGCTTACGCGGCCAGGACCCTGGAGAGCCACCGCATGCTCCTCGAGGTCTCGCGCCTGGCCGAGGAAATCGTCCTGCTGCGCGACGAAGGGGAGATCGTTGCCCAGGCGGTGCAGGAAGCCGCGCAGACGCTGCGCGCCCCCATTGCTCTTCTGCGCACGTATGACGAGCGGAAGGGCGTGCTTGTGGCCCGTGCCGCGCACGGCCTCGAAGGAGTGGACTTGGAGGCGATGAGGGAACTCCCGGTGGAGAACAGCGTGGCAGG
>DMDP01000142.1 GCA_003445475.1 Peptococcaceae bacterium
GGCGTCGCGGGTGCTGGCCCGGGCGGCGCTGGCGGCCGGGCTGGAGGTGCGCACCTCGGAAAGCATCGGCATGGCGCAGCGCGAGGGGCAGGTCGCCAGCCACGTGCGCATGGGGAAGGGGCTCGCCGGCGCCGTCATCCCCCACGGGGAGGCGGATCTTGTCATCGGGCTTGAGCTGGCGGAAACGGTGCGCGCCCTACCGAAGTTGCGGCCCGGAGGGAAGGCCGTGGTGGGCACCACCGTCATCCGTCCCCTCAGCGTGCTGATCGGCGATTCCATTTACGATGAGGCGGCCCTGCTGGCGTATCTGAAGGAGCGGGTGCCGGACGTTATCCTGGTTGACGCGGAAGAACTGGCCGTCCAGGCCGGCAACCGGAAGGCGGCGAACAGCGTGCTCCTGGGGGCCGTGAGCACCCTGGACGGCTTCATTCCTGTAAGTGCGGATCATTTGCTTTCCGCCCTGCTGCAAACCCTGCCGCCGCGTTTGCACGAGGTCAACCGGCGGGCCTTTGCCCTGGGGCAGCAGGCGGTCAAAAAACCATAAGGGGGAAATAGCCGTGGGTGAGCCGAGACGAGAGGTCCTGGCCGGGGACCGGATGGTAGAGTACCAGGAGAGACTGCTGAGAAAGCTTGTCACCCGCCTTTTCCGCCAGTCTCCCTTTTACCGGGCCAAACTCACCGCCGCCGGCATCGAGCCGGGGGACGTCAAGACCCTGGAAGACCTGGCCCGCGTTCCCTTTACCACCAAGGACGAACTGCGCAACGGTTATCCCCTGGGGTTGCTTGCCGTGCCCGAGGAGCAGGTAGTACGCATCCACTCCTCTTCCGGCACCACCGGGAAGCCGATCATCGTCCCCTACACCGCCCGGGACGTGGCCGACTGGGCGGAGATGTTCGCCCGCTGCTATGCCCTGGCCGGGGTAACCCGCCGCGACCGGGTGCAGGTTACGCCCGGGTACGGCTTGTGGACGGCCGGCATCGGCTTCCAGGCCGGGGCCGAGCGCCTGGGGGCCATGGTGGTGCCGATGGGGCCGGGCAACACCGAGAAGCAGTTGCAGATGATGCTGGATCTCAGGACGACCGTGCTCACCGCCACCTCGTCCTATGCGCTACTCCTGGCCGAAGAGGTGGAACGGCGCGGCCTCAGGGAAAAGATTCAACTCCGGATAGGCATTTTCGGCTCCGAGCGCTGGAGCGAGAAGATGCGGTCCCGCATCGAGGAAATCCTCGGGATTGAAACCTTCGACATTTACGGTCTCACCGAGGTATACGGCCCCGGCATCGCCCTGGACTGCCCCCTCCACAGGGGGCTCCACTACTGGTCCGACTACCTGCTCTTCGAGATTATCGACCCGGTTACCGGCGAGGTCCTGCCGCCCGGCAGGGAAGGGGAACTGGTGATCACCACGCTGGTCAAGGAAGGCATGCCGCTTCTGCGGTACCGCACGCGGGACATCACGCGCCTCATCCCGGAGCCGTGTCCCTGCGGCAGCCCGTATCCCATGATCGACCGGATCCTGGGCCGCTCGGACGACATGGTCAAGGTGAAGGGCGTCAACATCTACCCCGGGCAGATCGATTTCGTCCTCAAACTGGTGCCCGGCCTGTGCAGCGAGTACCAGATCATCCTCACCCGCGAGGCCGGGCGCGACCGCATGCTGATCAAGGTCGAAGGGGACCCGGGGTGCGACTTCGCCGCTGCGGCCCAGGCCTGCCGCCGCCATATCAAGACCCACATCGGCGTCGGCGTGGACGTGGAAGTTGTCCCGCGCGGCACCCTGCCGCGGAGCGAGAAGAAAACAAAGCGGGTCTTCGATTTGCGGGACACGTAGATCTTAAGTGCCAAAGAAAAGCCCCTTGAGGTAGAAATTAAAATCTTATGACCTCAAGGGGCTTGATCCTGGGCCGCAAGTAAGCGTGAGTACTGCCCCCGCAACCACGTGGCTTCGCAAAAGAAAAACCCCTTGAGGTAGGGATTCAATCTTCTTACCTCAAGAGGCCTCCTGGTATACTTTGAATAAATCACCAAGTTAGGTGCCTGGCACCTTATCTCTTACCTGGCCACGGCCTTAACCAGGATGGTTCCTTTCAGAGCGGTTTGTGATACCGCATGTCCAGATGGGATATTTAGCTTAACGCAAATGTTGCGAATGTTCTGCATCCCAGAGTTGGTTTCCGGAGGTACCAACCCAATGTTGTATGGCTGGCCTTGGGTACCCCAAGTGGGGTTGTTGATCGAAGATTGTCCACAGGTACCGAAGGTTATGTAGTCTTTGAATGGACCAACGGCCTCCAGGGTTACTTCAATAGTTTCTGCAGATTTATTTCGGAGAGTGAACAGTGGATTCCATTGGTACTCGCTGTTTGGCTGTAGACCATAGAAGACAGGGGTAGTGCCATCACGACCAACGCCCTTGCCAAACTCGAAGAGTAATTCACCGTTAACCATTGTTGCGGTATGGTCTTTTGCACCAACCGTACTCTGCCAACTCCAAGGTGTATTTGGCTCAAGAGTCAGCAACGCCTGGTTAGTGTTTACTACTTTTAGTTCCGCTGCATTCGTTACAGTTGCACTATTATACGCCGTTGCCGCTAACAGACATGACGCCGCCAACAACACTGCGACCAACAACAGTCCCTTCCTCAAGATACCAACCTCCTAAAAATTTTAAATTTTTTCGGCGCGTCTTGTAACGCGTCCGTTACCTTAAGCATAAGGAAGTCGGCCGTCCCCTGCATCGCGCGGCGGTGTAATCTCAACCGCCCACATCGTATGATTCTGGCCGGCACCGGCGGGGGTTGGGGAAGGTATACTCTGGTAGAACACGCCGTTGGGTTCAAAGAAAAAACATCCTTGCCGGAGAGGATGTTAAGGTTCTTTTTGAAATTACGCGGGGTGATGACGGATGCTACGGTACAATTCTTTGCGCTACCCGGGATATGCGCCGGCACGTGGCTCGTGCCATCTGTCGCCGCAACCGCGTATCGATCACGGGCCACAGAATGAGGGGAAGGGCAGGGATGATGGATACTACAGGTAGCGCCAGCCAGTAGCTTAGCCCGGCCAGCCGGTGGATGAGTACCGGCGGCAGTGTGGGGATGAACATCCCGACATAGACCTTGCTGGAATAGTTGCCCGGTTTACGGGCGTGCACGGTAACGGAGAGTTTCTCCGTCACCCCGGGTTTGGTCACTATCAGGTTCTTGCTGAAGGTGAACTGGGGGTCGTCTGAGGTCACCGACGCCACCATCGGCAGAAAACCCTTGCCGCCCACCTCGACGAGTTCCCGGGTGAATTCATCGCCTTTCTGCAGCACGCCCACCGGGCTGCCCATCATCACCCCGCGTCCCGCCTCCGACACCTCGTAGTTCAATGTGAGGAAGGAGCTGCCCGCGATCTGCGCTGCGCCAAGAATGAGGCAGACGGTGAGCCCGGCCGCCGGGTAGATGACGTACGCCGGAGCGGTCTTTTTACGGCGCCGCCTTCCCCGGCTTCTCAGTTCGGTGACAATCAGCAGCAGAGCCACGGCCCCCAGGGCTGCGGGCAGGGCGTAAGGGCTCCTCTGGTACTGCTCCAACCATAGTGAAGGGTAACCCAGCAACCGGATTCTCAACGGCCGCTCACCGATGGTGACGGCTCGCGCGATCACCGACTCCGGTTTCACCACCGGTGCTCCGCCCGATTCCTGGTCGGTGTACTCGTTGGCGTCGCCCTTGGTGATGAAACCCCTTTCCGGGCTGCCGGCGACAATTCTGTGCATTACCAGGCCCTCACTTGCGAAGCTGCCGCCTTCGGGACGAAAGATAATGATATCGCCAACAGTAACCTTTTCGCCGTCCACCGAGCGGATGAAGACGGCATCGCCCCGCTGCATAAGCGGGTACATGCTGTTGGACCGGATGGGCACGAGGATAAAGGGCCGCTTCAGGATCGCCGTGCCGACGGCGCCCGCCAGTATCAGGCCCAGGATAACGCAGATCAACGCCTGGCCGATGTATACCCAGGTGCGCTTCAACGTATCACCTCTCGGGTTGCGACAGAGATGTCCTTAAAAGGTGTCCCCATTCCGTGGGCCACCGCGTAGAGGGCGGCCTGGGTGCGGTCCTTGAGTCCCAGCTTGCTGAGGATGCTGCTGACATGCTTCTTAACCGTGTGCTCGGTGACGTGCAGTGTCGAGGCGATTTCCTTGTTGCTCATTCCCCGCGCCAGGGCATCCAGTATCTCACGTTCACGCTCCGTGAGGTCCGACAGGGGGTCGTTTTCTTTCCCGGGCCGCTGCATCACCAGCTGCATTACGGCGGGGTCGTAGTAGGGCCTTCCGCGGCCCACCAGCCGCAGGGCGGTGATCATCTCCTCCGGCAGGGCTTCCTTGAGGATATAGCCGTCCACGCCGGCTTCCATCGCCCGCCGGATATCGTCGGGATCGGCGTACGTGGTCAGAACCACGAACCGGCACCCCGGCGCCAGCGGGCGCAGCTTACTGATGACGTCGATGCCGTATTCCCCCGGT
>DMDP01000178.1 GCA_003445475.1 Peptococcaceae bacterium
CCTCCCCTTCGTCTCGCGAAAGGATACGAATGGCGATCTGCGACGCGGGGTTCCAGTATCCGCGCCCAACAAAGCGGCCCCGCGCATCGACGACGTCCAGGACGTCGCCCGGGGCCGGGTTTCCCGTGATCTCGGCGATTTCGCCGCGGTAAATCCAGGGGTGTAGCCGCCGTTCTTCGCGGGGCCGCCCTGGGATCAGCCTGGCCTTCATTTGCCGACCAGCCGCCTTGCCCGGCGGGCCGCCTCCGCCATTACCTTTTCTTCGTCCAGGGTAAGTACCTCACGGTTGCGCATGATGATGCGCCCGTCGACGATCACCGTATGGATGTCGGAGGCCCGAGCGGCGTAAACCAGGTCGGCGAAAACGTTGAATGCCGGGCACAGGTGCGGCGCATGCCATTCCCAAACCACCAGATCCGCGCGCTTGCCCACCTCAATCGTCCCGATTTCCTCACCGAGGCCCAGCGCCCTCGCCCCGTCCCGGGTTGCCATGGCCAGGGCCTGGTGGGCGGGAATAACTGTCGGGTCGCCGGTATGCACCTTCTGCAGCAGCGCCGCGGTTCTCGTTTCCTCGACCATGTCGAGATTGTTGTTGCTTGCCGCACCGTCGGTGCCCAATCCCACCGTGATGCCGGCATCCAGCATCCTCGCCACCGGCGCCACGCCACTGGCCAGCTTCATGTTGCTTTCCGGGCAGTGGGCCACACCCACCCGGTGTTCTGCCAGCAGCTTCATGTCGTCTTCGTTCAGATGGACGCAATGGGCAGCAAGAACCGGATAGGAAAAGAGCCCGGCCCGGTGCAGCAGCGCCGCAGGGGAACAACCGTATTTTTCGTTGATCTCTTTGATCTCACTTGTGGTTTCGGCAACGTGGATGTGAATGCCCACGCCCAGTTCGTCGGCCAGCCGCATGACCTTTTTCAAGTAATCAGGCGGGCAGGTGTACGGGGCGTGCGGCCCCAACAGAGTGGTGATGCGGCCGCCTGCGGCCCGGTGCCAATCCTTAATAAAGGCCCGACTTTCTCCCAGAGCCCGGTCGGCGCCGCGGGCCACCCCGATTAAACCCCGGGAAAGCGAAGCCCTCAGGCCGGCTTCCTCCACCGCGCGGGCCGCCTGGTCCATGTGAAAGTACATATCGGCAAAGGTAGTGGTGCCGGACCTGATCATTTCCAGACAGCAGAGCAGGGTACCCCAGTAAACGTCCTTGGGCTTAAGCCTGGATTCCGCAGGCCAGATTTTTTCGTTGAGCCATTGCATGAGGGGAAGATCGTCGGCATACCCGCGGAAAAGCGTCATGGCCGCGTGCGTGTGGCTGTTCACGAACCCCGGTGTTACCACGAAGTGTTCGCCCTCGATAACCTCGTCCGCTTCAAATGGACAGGGTGCGCTGCCGGCCCGCCCTGCAAACGTAATTACACCGTCCTCGATCAGTACCTCGCCGGGAGCGATAACCTCGTCCCCGGTCATCGGTATGACGGTAACGTTGCGCAGGGAGATTTTCACCCTCCACACCTCCTTCGAGGCTGGCCGTATCCTTCCCGGTACAAACGGCGCAACAAATCTACCTCGGCGGGGGCGAGAACCGAAGGCTCGCCCACGAGGCGCGCGAACACGTATACCTGGGCGCCTTTTTCGATGACCTGGCAGACGGTAAAGGCGTCCTCCAGTGTCTCCCCCACCCCCACCACGCCGTGGTTGGCCAGGAGCACCCCGTTGACGTCCCGCAGGGCCGCCGCCGTGTTGGCCGCCAGTTCTTCCGTCCCCGCAGTGGCATACGTGGCCACCGGCACCTCGCCGCCGACAATCTGGACCACATCTTCCAGAATCGGTGGCAACGGCATACGGGCCACCGCCAGCCCGCTGGCGACCGGGGAATGGGTGTGAACCACCGCGTTGACATCCCGGCGGGCGCGGTAGATCCCGGCGTGCAGGCGCCACTCGGTGGACGGCCGCAGATCGCCGTCTACCACCTCCCCGTCGAGCCGCATAACCACCATGTCCCGTGACTTCATTCCTGTGTAAGGAACCCCACTGGGGGTAATGACCATGAGATCTTCACCGAGACCGTCGCCGGTGACACGGCAGGAGAAGTTGCCCCAAGTGCCCACCGCCAGTCCGAGGCGTACCATATCCGGCGCCATGCGGGCCATTTTCTCCCTTGCCTTTTCTACAACCAGACGCAACGCCATAACCTACTCCTCCCCTGCCAGGTACGCCGCCTGCTCCGGTGTCAGGCTGTCTATCGAGATTCCAAGGGAAGCCAGCTTGAGTTCGGCCACGCGCCGGTCGATCGCCTCCGGTACCGGGTGAACCGACCGGCTGAGTCCTTCATGCTGTTTGACCAGGTACTCGGTACACAGCGCCTGCAGGGCAAAGGACATATCCATGATCTCCGCCGGGTGGCCGTCCCCCGCAGCCAGGTTAACCAGCCGTCCTTCGGCGAGGAGGTAAAGCCGCCGGCCGTCGGCCAGCAGAAACTCCTCGATGTTTGTCCGGACAACACGTCGGTCGACGGAAAGCTTTTTGAGAGAGGGAAGCGAGATCTCCACGTTAAAGTGCCCGGCATTGGCCAGGATGGCCCCGTCTTTCATGACCGCGAAGTGCTCGGCGCACAGAACGTCCTTACAGCCGGTGGCGGTCACAAATATATCCCCGTACCGTGCGGCATCGAGGCTCGACATTACCCGGTAGCCGTCCATATAGGCCTCCATTGCCCTGATGGGGTCGACCTCACACACGATAACGTTGGCTCCCAGGCCGCGCGCCCGCATGGCTATGCCGCGACCGCACCAGCCGTAACCGCAAACGACCACGGTCTTTCCCGCGACTACAAGGTTGGTGGTGCGCATAATCGCCGCCCAAACAGATTCGCCGGTGCCGTACCGGTTGTCGAAAAGGTACTTGGAAAGCGCATTGTTCACGGCCACCATGGGAAACGCCAGCTTCCCGGCCCGTTCGAGCGCCCGCAGGCGCGCCACGCCGGTAGTGGTTTCCTCGCACCCGCCCCAGACGTTGTCCGCAAGATGCCGCAATTCGGTGTGCAGCAGATGAACCAGGTCTCCTCCATCGTCGATTACAATCTGCGGCCCCGTGGCCAGCGTCCGGCGCAAGTGCTCGTGGTATTCCTCCGGCGTCGGATCGTGCCAGGCAAAAACGGCGACCCCTCCCTGTGCCAGGGCGGCCGCCACGTCGTCCTGTGTGGAAAGCGGGTTGGAACCGGTGACCGCCACCTGCGCACCCCCGGCCTGCAGCACGCGGGCCAGGTAGGCCGTCTTGGCCTCGAGATGGATGCTCATCGCGATGCTTATCCCGGCGAACGGCCGCCGGGCCTCGAAGTCTGCGCGGATCACATTCAAGACCGGCATATGCGCCCCGGCCCAGGCAATCTTCTGCTCTCCCGCCGGCGCCAAGGAGACGTCTCTTATTGCCGATGCCAATTTATGCACTTCCAT
>DMDP01000198.1 GCA_003445475.1 Peptococcaceae bacterium
ATGACATGCACCCGGGAGAGAAGATAAGGAAACTGAGGCGTGCCGCCGGGTACACGCAGGCGCAGCTGGCGGCGGCTGCGGGCCTCTCGCAGCAGTACCTCAGCGACATCGAAACCGGCCGGCACCGGCCGAGCCTCCGCGCCCTGGAAACGATAGCCGCCGCCCTAAAGACCCCCGCCGCGGGGCTCCTGGAAACCCCCGGCACCCGCGCGGCCGCGGCCCCGCCCGGCGCCGTGCCCCTGCTCGGACGCGTGCCCGGGGGGCCGCCGTACGCGAGCGAAGAAAACGTCCTGGCCCACCTCGTGCTGCCGCCACGCGTGGCTGGCCCACGCACTTTCTGCCTGGAAGTCACCGGCGACAGCATGCGGGACATGGGCATTGCGCACGGCGACTACCTGATCGTGCGCGCCCAGGAAACGGCCGACAACGGCCAGGTGGTGGTCGCCAGGGTGCACGGCGAGGTAACCTGCAAGCGCATTTATTGCGGCGGCGGCCGGGTGAGGTTGGAGCCGGCCAACCCGGCCTACCGGGCGATGGAAGTAGACGCGGGAGACGTCCGCATCGTCGGCGTCGTCACGGGGATTATCAAAAGGCTATAAAAAAGAGGCGGGAATGGCGGCCCACCTTAGGCTGAATTCAGGCGATAAGCGACCGGCAAAGGGAGCGGCGGAGCTTGGCCGGATTTGAGAAGCCGATCTGGTACGTTGACCTGGAACGCCCTATAGACAAATGTAGACTAAGCGGGTAACATTATCGTAATGGGCCGAAGAGCGGCCTGCAGGGGCCGTTGGAGCCCACAATTCGCGAGTTAGCGAATAGAAAGCAGGCCGGGGGTTGGGAAAATGGCGGAAAATGGAGAAAGGCGTCCCAGCGTGCGGTTGCTTCGGGTACTGGTCGGCCCGGGGCGGGTTTTCCAGGAGGTCGTCGCGGACCCGGCTTTCATTAAGCCGGCGCTGGCCGTCTGCGGGATTGGTCTCGTTCTGGGCCTCATCCTGGCCCCCAGGGTTCAGGTGTTTACCACCTGGGTTTTGCAGCACGGCCCCGCGAACGTGCCGCCGGAGCAGGCGGAGCAGGTGCTGAGGGCGGCGCCCACGGTGGCCGCGGCGGCAAGCGTGGCCACGGCGGTGCTGGCCCCCTGGTTTATCTGGTTGGTTGTTGCCGGTCTCTTAAAGCTTTACGCCATGTTCACGGCCAGAGAAGCTTCCTTCAAGGCGCTCTTCGCCGTGGCGGTTTACGGGTATCTCCCCATTTTCATCGGGAACATCCTCACGACGGTTTTGCTCCTCGGCGTGCCCGTCGAAAACTTCCAGCGTGTCAGCCTCAGCCTGGCGGCGTTTCTACCGTTCCAGAAGAGCTTTCTCTATTTCTTTCTCAGCAAGTGCAGCCCCTTCACCTGGTGGAGCCTTATTCTCTGGGGCGCCGGCGGCGCCGCGGCGTTCAAAACACGTCCCGGCGGCGTCACCGCCTACCTTTTCGGCCTCTGGCTCGCGGAGGCGCTGGCTCTGGCGGCCGCCGCGTCCCTGAACACGCCCGCGGGTTTGGGCTAACGAAAGGAGCGGCATTTTGCCGAAGACGAGGTCCTGGCTTGTTCTGGCAGGTGTTCTGTTGACCGTGGCCGTTACGGCCGCGGCCGTTTATCGCGGCTTCAACCGGCCGGCCGTGGAGGTCAAGGCGGCCGCCGCGGAAGAGCGGCTTTTCGAAGACAAGGTGCTGGCCACCGGGAGGGTGGAATCGCTCCGGCAGGCGGAGGTCGTCGCTCCCTACGCGGCCAGGCTCGTGTGCCTGAAGGTAAAGGAAGGGGACCCGGTTGAGGCCGGGCAGGTACTGGGGGAACTGGACACGAGCGACGCGGCCGATAGGGTGAAGGAAGCGGAAGCGGCGCTGGCCGTGACGAAAGCGGAACTCGCGTCCGCAGGCGCGGCGCTTGAGGCCGCGGAGGCCCGGGCCGAAGCGGCCCGCAAGAAGGCGGAACGCTTCCGTTACCTGTTCGAACAGGACGCGGTCTCGCAGGCGGAACTGGAGGCGGCGGAAATCGAGTACGCCGGGGCAAAGGCGGAAGCGGCGACCGCTGCCGGAAATATCCGCGCCCTCGAGGCGCGCGTCAAACAGGCGCAGGTGGCTGTGGACAACGCGCGCCGGACGGCGGCGAAGGGCCGCCTCACCGCCCCCGTTGCCGGGGTGGTAATGGAAATCGCGGCCAAAGAAGGAAGTTATTTGCAACCGGGCGCGCGCGTTTTAACCATCGGCGACCCGGAAAAGCTGCGGGTTGTGGCGGACCTCAGCGAGCAGGACGTCGGCGGCATAGCTGCCGGCCAGGAAGTTGAGATCAACTGGGCCGCGTACCCGGATAAGGTCTGGCGGGGGAAGGTGGCCCGCGTTGCTCCCGCCGTGGTTAAAAAGAGCGAGCTTGAAACGGAGAGGGTGGTCCGTGTCTTTATAGTGCTCGGGCAGACCGGGCTGTTGCCGGGCGCCACGGTGGACGTGGTCATCCACCGCGTGCAACCCCGGGAAGCGGTGCTGGTTCCGTCCGAAGCGGTGGTCGACAGGGGTAAGACAAAGGTTGTCTTCGTTGTGGAAAAGGGTGTGGCCCGCGAACGGGCGGTCACCGTGGGCGGGGCCAACGAGCTCTACACGGAGATCCGGTCCGGCCTGGACCCCGGCGTGCAGGTAATTCTGGATCCCAAGGAGATCAAAGACGGCCAGCCGGTGCGCGTCACCGGCGGTGTGGAAAAGTGATTGCGGTCGAAGGTCTGTCCAAGATTTACGGCCACGGGTCGGCCCGGGTCACGGCCCTGGATAACGTGTCGCTGGAGATCAAGACCGGCGAATTCGTGGCGGTGATGGGCCCGTCGGGCTCCGGCAAGTCCACCTTTCTGAACGTGCTGGGTTGCCTCGAGCGGCCGAGCGCGGGGCGGTACTTCCTTGACGGGCGCGACGTGACATCGCTTGACGAAGACGAGCTTGCCGACCTGCGCAACCGCCGGCTCGGCTTTGTTTTCCAGACCTTTAACCTCCTGCCCCGCTACGACGTTCTCCACAACGTGGAACTCCCGCTCATCTACGCCGGCGTTCCCCGCAAGGAGCGTCAGGAGCGGGCGAAGGCCATAATCGAGCGGCTGGGCCTCGGACACCGGCTTAAACACAGGCCGCCGGCCCTCTCGGGTGGCGAACAGCAGCGGGTGGCCATCGCCCGCGCCCTCGTGAACAACCCGGCACTGATTCTTGCCGACGAGCCCACGGGGAACCTCGACAGCCGCAACAGCCATGAAATTATGGCCCTTTTTCGTGAACTGCACGCGGAAGGCCGCACCATCGTGATGGTGACCCACGAGCCGGATATCGCCCGCTACGCCGGCCGCATCCTTTACTTCCTGGACGGCGCGGTGGTCCGGGAGGAGGCTGTGCCCGCGTGAGACCCTCCGACCTTCTGCGGCTGACGGCTCAGAACCTCACGGCACACCGCCTGCGGGCCATGCTGACCATCCTGGGGATTGCCATCGGCATCGCGGCGGTCATCGCCGTCGTGGCCATCGGCCAGGGCGGGCAGGCCGTGCTGCTGTCCGAAATCGAGCAAATGGGAAGCAGCCGGGCCTTCAGCGTCTCGGTGGACGTGCTCCGGGGCGAAGCCCCCACCGCCGACACCTTTAAACTGCAGGACGTCGCGATTATCAAGGAACTTTCGCCGGCGGTGGAAAAGCTGGCCCCCGTCACCTCCGGGATGATGATCAGCATTCGGCGGCCGCACAGCCGGGAAAAACCTCTCCTGGCGCAGCTCATCGGGACAACGCCCGACCTGACTGCCGTAATGAACTTCCCCCTGGCGTCCGGGCGTTTCTTTTCCGCGGCCGACGTGACGGCGCACCGCCGGGTAGCGGTACTGGGCGGCGGCCTGGCGGAGACGCTTTTCCCCCGGGGCGACGCCGTTGGCAGGGAGGTGTTTATCCAGGACGTCCCCGCCACGGTTATCGGCGTGACGGAAAAACAACCGTCGCAGCTTCTGGGCGCCATGGGCATGAACAAGTACGCCTTCGTGCCGATCACCTTTGCCCAGGACATTCTCAACACGAAGGTGATCCACGAGCTGGACGGGGTGGCGGTAACCGAGGAGGCCGTTCCCCAGGCCATCGCGGACAGCATCAAGATCCTGGAAAAAAGGCACCCCGGCGCCGGCGTGCATTACACCGGCATGTCGATGAAAGAAAGCCTTGCCCTCATCGGCAAGGTCACCGGCGTGATGACCCTGATCGTGGGGGCCGTGGCGGCCATTGCCCTCCTGGTGGGCGGGGTGGGAGTGATGAACATCATGCTGGTGGCCGTCACTGAACGCACCCGGGAGGTCGGCCTGCTGATGGCGGTCGGCGCCCGCCGCCGGGACATCCTGCAGCAGTTTCTGGCCGAGGCGGTGGCCCTTTGCCTGGTGGGCGGCGCGTTCGGGGTGCTCTTCGGCGCCGGCGGCGCGCTGGCCATCGCCTACTTCGCGCACTGGCCTCCGCTCATCTCCGTCTGGACGGTGCTCCTGGCCTTCGGTTTCGCCGCCGCCGTGGGGCTTTTCTTCGGCCTTTATCCCGCCAGCCGCGCGGCGTCGCTGAGCCCTGCCGAGGCGCTGCGGCAGCTTTAGAATTCGCAAGAACAAGCGCGGCTAATAAAGTGGAAGCTATGGTGAGATAGCAGCAGATAACCTTTAGAAATGGTGCGCTAGCGGCCGTCAGCTTTTTGACCGGGCCGTGCGCCACGGGTAGATTATAACCCAGGACCGGCAGTTGAGATTGACTGCCGGTCCTCTTTTTTCCCGCGGCCCCATCTGCCGGTCCGGGGCCGCGGCCAAACCAAACGAAGGGAGGTGCCGTGATGGCCGTAACTTCCACGCCTCTGGGGAGCGTCGTAGAAATCGAGGTGCAGACGGGCACCAACGCGGCCGGGGAGCCTGTGTACGCCCGCATCCGGTTCCGCAACGTCAAGGCTGCGGCTACCGACGAAGACGTTTACGCGGTAGGCGAGGCGCTGGCCGGTTTGCAGATGTACCCGCTGGCCGAGGTGCGCCGCGTGGACACCGAAGAACTGGCCGAAGTAGTGTAAGCGGTGTCCTGAGTAAAACCCGGAGGCCGTAGCGGGCTCCAAGGAAAGGGGGTGAACCAGGTGGCCATAACCAGGCGACTGGAGATGCGGTTTGTGAACGCCGCGGGGCGGACGGTGACCCTGAGCGTTCCCGACCCCCGGGAAAACCTGACGGCGGCCGAGGTGGAGATGGCGATGAACACGGTCATCGGCAAAAATATCTTTACCTCCACCGGCGGGGACCTCACCGGTATCGCCGGGGCACGCATCGTGGAAAGGGTCACCACCGACCTCATCGGCGGCTAGGAGAGGGTTGTAGGACGCGGGGAGGGGAGGCCCTCCCCGATCTTACTGATGCGAGAAATAGTTCGAGGAGGTGATCGATCGTGGAGGAACTGCTTAAAATTATCGGCAACTACGGCTTACCGATACGGAATTATCTTCTATACCGCCGGGGACAAGGCGGTTACTAAACTGCAATTAAATGATTGCAGTTTTTTAATTTGGGGCATAAAATAATTACAGAGATAAGTCCAGGAGGTGGGGCCGTTGAGAGCCGTGGCCCGCGACCAGGTGGTGCTTTTCCTGGTGGAGTTCAAGCGGCTGGTGTGGGCCGGCGGCTTTTGCTTTGTTGGGCGCCGGGAAAACCTGGAGGCCATAGCTCGTCTCGGGTGGACCGAGGACGCGCTGACCGAGTTCCTCTGCTCGCTCACGCCCGACAACTATGTGGGCGGACCGGAGGGCGACAGAGACGTGCCGGGCGAAGACGTGTGGTTTTTCGGCGCGGAAATAGAAGGGCGCGAGTTCTACATCAAGCTGAAAATCCGAAGGCTCGGGGAAGAAAAGGGGCAGGCGCTATGCCTCTCCTTCCACCCGGCCCAAAGGGGGTTGGTGTACCCGCATAGACCTGCGAAACGCAAAAGTTAAGCAGTTTCGGAAATTATTTTAAGCGGGAGGTGATAACGTGTGGCAAAAACGCGGCTACTGCCCGAAGGGTGACG
>DMDP01000200.1 GCA_003445475.1 Peptococcaceae bacterium
GTCCGGGACGGCTCAGAGCCGTTCGGGCTGGGGGAGTTCCCAGGGGGTCAGCCGAAACCGTGACCTGGGAACTCTTTAATTTTGCCTGCAAAAAAGCCGCCCCTTGATTACTTTCGGGACGGCTGATCGTAGTCCTTCCGAATAATCGGTCAGAGACAGCGAGAAGGGCCACAGAATGTGAACCAAACGACTTTGGCCACACAATTCGAGAAAAACCCTATCGTTTGCGGTCAACGAAAGTGAGACCTAACAGTAAAGGACAGGTAAAGCATAACGGTTATAGCTGGGCTTGGCTAGCCCGGCCTCTTCTTTGGTCGCTGTTGTCCAAGAACGCGACATAAAAGGGAGGCGTTTGTTTGGGACATAGCTGGTGCTGATCCGCCATCCTGCGGCGTGGGCTGTCCAATGGGGGCTTGTTGTGTTTTGGGTTCTCTTGTAACTGTGGCCCGGATTACCGGTCAGTACCGTAAAGTCGCCCCGGAGGTTGTAGAGATTATGGGGTTGTCGGCGTCCATCCAGAGATCAAAGCACTTCTTAAGCCGGAACTTGTAGGCCCTTACTTTTTTAAAGAATTGAAGAGCCTCGCAGGGCGGGCGGGAACATTGCCGGGGCGGTAGGCCCGGTGGCGCCGTTCACTCACGAGTATTTACGTTTTCCTCCGGCAACAGGCACTCCTCGGGGCTTTTATCGGCACGAAGCCCCTGGAAACTGGGATGGCGGAGACGGCCGTCCCGCGTCAGGGCGGCATAGTTTACGGTGCAGACGAGAAACGGCTGCACCCATTGCGGCCGGCGCAACGGTCCTTCCGGGACGGCCAAGGGAGGGGCCGCAACACGCAGCTTCTCCAGCACGTGGTGCAGCGCAGCCGCTTCGGCCTCGGTGAACCCGGTGCCCACCCGGCCGATGTAGGCCAGCCGCCCGCCGTCGTAAGCGCCCAGGATCAAAGAGGCCAGGGGGCGGCTTCCTGTTCCGGGTTCATACCCGCAGATGACGGCATCAATGCTTCTAACGGCACGGATCTTGCGCCAGAGCGCGGAGCGGCGCCCGGGAAGATACGGGCCGTCAAGGCGTTTGGCCATGACGCCCTCCAGTCCGGAGGCAACCGCCGCCGCATAGTAAGACTCGCCTTCGCCGTAAACGAAATCGGCGACAACCAGCTGTCGGGCGGGAGTGACGGCTTCAACAAGCATCTGCTTGCGCTCCTTTAAAGGTCGGCCCATAACGGGGTTCCCGCGGTGGTAAAGGATGTCGAAGGCCACGTATACGGCCGGCAACTTCGCCGCTGCCGGTGCCACGCGCCCCGCCCGCCTGAGAGAACCGCGTTCCTGCAGGGCTGCAAAATCAGGGCCGTGATCTGAGAGCACAACAATCTCGCCGTCCAGCAGGGCGGGCAATCCCTGCACCAGTGCGTGCAACCGGCTCAATTCCGGAAAGGCCGCCGTCAAATCCTTGCCGTTCCTGGAACGAAGCAACGTACCATGTTCAAGGTAGGCCAGACAGCGGTATCCGTCCCACTTGATTTCGTACAGGAAGTCCCGGTGCGAAAAGGGAGCTGCGGCGACGGCCAGCATCGGGCGCAGGAGGGGAAGGCTCACGGTGCGGCTTCCCTCCGGCGGTCCGTGGCCCGGCGGGTTTCGGCCATTTCGATGCTGCGCCGCAGGGCCTCCATAATATCCATTACCTTACCCGCCGGCGCCGCGCGAGGGGCCACCACCTCGCGGCCGGCCACCTTGGCGCCGATGATTTCTTGCAGAGCCTGCCGGCGGACGTCGGCATACTTTGCCGGTTCGAAGGGGGCAGCGAGGCTTTCAACGAGCCGCTCGGCCATGGCAACCTCGTTCTTGTCCAGGGAGACCTCATAGTTCAGTTCCGCCAAGCCTTCCTGGCTGCGGATTTCGTCAGGGTAATACAGGGTCGCCAGGACGAGGGCGCGTCCGCCTACGCGTACCGCCGCCAGGGATTCCTTGGTCCGGATGACCACTTTGCCTATGCCAACCTTCCCGGTGGTTTTCATGGCCCGGCGCAAAAGCTCATAAACCTTCGCCCCGCCCTCCGCGGGCACAAGGTAGTACGAGCGGTCGTAGAACACCGGTTCGATTTCCTGGGCCGCGATAAAGTCGAGGAGGGTTATACTCTTTTCCTCTTGCGGAGCAATGGCGGCAAGTTCTTCACCTTCCAGCGTTACGTACCGGCCCTTTTCGTACTCGTACCCGCGGACGATCTCCCCGGCATTCAGTTCGCGCTCGCAGCGGGGACAGTATCGCCGGTACTGAACAGGGGTATGGCATTCCCGGTGCAAGAGACGAAAGCGAATCTCCCTGTCCTCGGTGGCCGGGTAAATCTTGATCGGGATATAGATCAGGCCAAAGGTGAGCGCGCCCTTCCACAGCGGCCGCACGGAAGTCCCCCCTTGCCGTTATTTTGCGCTGCCCAACGTCAAACTTGCAGTCATTTACCCGGTTTATTTTAGGATGATCTTCCCGCCGAGGAGGTTGTCGTCAACCCTGTAGCAATGGCGGCTTTGGTATGTGCGGCCTGCAGGGGACAACTCGGACCGGAAAAGGGCAATACGCGGGATCCCGTTCTTGTCGAAGGAAGAAACGAGAAGATAGCATGTCTCAGGAAAGATCAACGGGATGCACCGGTATGTTACATTTTGTAAATGGAAAAATGCAGGCTACAGGGTGCGCCGGAGGACCCTCTCTCCGTCGTACGAAAAGATAAGCGTTCTTCCCTCCAGCACCGTTTCCAGGTGAACGGGCCGCCCCCAGAGGCGGAAAACATAGGGCAGGGTGCGTTCCAGGTGGTAAACGTCGAGTTCTACCCCCTCGTAGCGGTGCCTGAGGTAGAGTTCGCCTCGGTGGCCGTAATCCCCGTCTTCGACCACGATGTACGGGAAGCCGCAATTCACCAGGTTGCCCACCAGAACGTCGCGGACCGTGGTCCACGTCTTGTCTACGATCCGCCAGTCCTGACCGGTCCGCCGGTAGACGTAAAGGTCAAGCTCTTCCACAACGTCCTCCGTCAGGTAGTTGCGGAGGAACGAGATGTCGTCGCAGGTGGAACGCACCTCGAAAATCGCTTCCCGCCCCCACCTCACCTCTATATTTTCAAAAACCTTCAGGCCGAGCAGGTAAGGGTTCACGCGCAGCGGGTACGGTTGCACAATGCCCGCGTGGGTCCTGGCGTACTCAACGGCCTCATCTTCGGCCAGGTCCACGGCCCGCATTATGCGCGTATGCCAGTAGGTAGCCCACCCTTCGTTTATGATCTTGGTCTGCATTTGCGGCCAAAAGTAAAGCGTCTCCCCGCGGATTATCCCCAGAATGTCGCGCTGCCAATCTTCAAGATCGCCGGCATGCTGGAGGATAAACAACAAGAGATCCTTTTCTGCGTCCGGCCGGCCTGCCTTGCGATTGTTCTGGCTACAGGCCTCACATTCGCCATATTCCCCCCAGAGATCGCAGTAAGGGTTCTCCCGGCAACCGGCGCACGTACCGCCATCCACCTGCGGCCTTTCTTTAATGAACCGGTAAGGATTAACGTGTTCTTGCAAGGCCAGCACCGCATCCAAAAACGCCTCCACCACGTCCCGGCCGTACGCCAGTTCGTACCCCCTGATCCGTTCCGCCGAAGCGGCCATCGTTTCCAGCATGTTACGGGGGGTGTGCTGAAAATAGGCATTGTGCTTGAAGAAATCACTGTGCCCCAATACGTGGGCAACAACCAGCTTGTTTTGCAGTAAGGAATTGCCCTCCAGCAAGAAGGCGTAGCACGGATCGGTATTGATCACCATCTCGTAAATGCGGCTGAGGTTGTAATCGTGCTCGGTCTTGATCTTGAAGTAGGCCTTGCCGAAAGACCAGTGGGAAAACCTGGTGGGCATGCCGTAGGCACCGAAGGCATACATAACCTCTGCGGGGACTAGTTCAAAGCGCATCTCAAAAGGGTCCAACCCGCAACGGCGGGCGACCGCCATTATCTCTTCTATGGCCCGCTCTAAAAGAGCCATTTCTTCCATACCTTATCCCCCCATGGCGTTTCCCCTTATTTACCTTATGCTGCGCAGCGCCCGGGCCATTACGCGCGATGGGAGGAACAGGTGCAACTCCCCGGCCTACAGGCGGCCCTCGAAGATCTCCCGCTTAACCAGTTCGGCAATTTCCGCGCACTTCGTGCACTTTCCGTGTTGCCAGTTACCGATGAACGGGCAGTGCAGGGGGCAGTCTGTGACCGCTTTCACCGGCCGGGCAAGGCGGTAGTAAACCACGCGCCAGAATTCTTCGGGGAACTTCTTGATGCTGCTGACTTTCAC
>DMDP01000197.1 GCA_003445475.1 Peptococcaceae bacterium
GCTGCCGAGCCCCCCGATAACGCTGTGCTCCTCGGCGGTGACGGCGGCCCCCGTCTCACGCGCCGCGGCCACGACGGCCGCCGCGTCCAGGGGCTTGATGGTTTGCACGTTCAGAACGCGCGCGTCCAGCCCCTCCCGCTCCAGGGCGGCCGCCGCCTCCAGCGCCGCCGCCACCATGATGCCGGTAGCCACGATGGTTACGTCGCGCCCCGGGCGCATTTGCAGGGCCTTGCCCGGCTCAAAGGTAAAGTCGTCGCCGTGCAGCACCGGCACCGGGGCGCGCCCCAGGCGAATGTAGACCGGCCCCCGGATGGCGACCGCCGCCCGCACCGCGCCCTCCACCTCGCGCGCGTCGGCGGGAACAAAAACGGTCATGTTCGGGAGGACCCGCATCAGGGCGATGTCCTCCACCGACTGGTGGGAGGCGCCGTCCTCGCCCACCGTGATCCCGGCGTGGCTGGCCGCGATCTTCACGTTCAGGCGCGTGTAGGCGATGCTCTGCCGCACCTGGTCGAAAGCCCGCCCCGTGGCGAAAACGGCGAACGTGCTGCAGAAGGGTATCTTGCCCGCCGCGGCCAGCCCGGCGGCGGTGCCCATCATGTTCTGCTCGGCCACCCCGAAGTCGAAAAACCGGTCGGGGAAGCGCTTCTTGAAATCGACGGTCTTGGTCGACTTGGCCAGGTCGGCGTCCAGCACCACGATGTCGGGATTTTCCGCCCCGACGGCCACCAGCGCCTTCCCGTACGCCTCCCTGGTGGCAATCTTTGTACTCAAGGCTCCTTCACACCCTTTCCAGTTCCGCCAGCGCCTGTTGGACCTGGTCGCCCTTGGGCGCGGCGCCATGCCAGTCCACCTGGTTTTCCATGAAGGAGACGCCCTTGCCCTTCACGGTGCGGGCGACGACCATGGTAGGCCGCCCGCGGGTCTCCCGGGCCTCGCCCACGGCCCCCAGGATTTGCCTGAAGTCGTGCCCGTCGATCTCGAGCACGTGCCAGCCGAAAGCCCGCCACTTGTCGGCCACCGGTGCCACTTCCATAACCTCGGCGCAGGGACCGTCGATCTGCAGGCCGTTATAGTCGAGAAAGGCGGTAAGGTTGTCGAGGCGGTAGTGCGCCGCGGCCATCGCCGCTTCCCAGACCTGCCCCTCCTGGGTCTCACCGTCGCCCAAAAGCACGTAGACCCGGTAATCCCGCCCGTCCAGGCGGGCGGCCAGGGCCATGCCGTTGGCCGCGGACAGTCCCTGCCCGAGCGAACCGGTGGACATCTCGACCCCCGGTAGTTTGCGCATGTCCGGGTGCCCCTGCAGGCGGCTGCCCAGCCTGCGCAGCGTCAGGAGTTCCTCCACCGGGAAGAAACCGCGTTCGGCCAGGGCGGCGTACAGCACCGGGCAGGCGTGCCCCTTGGAAAGCACGAACCGGTCCCGGTCCGGCCAGTCGGGCCTGGCGGGGTCCACGCGCAGAACGCCAAAATACAACGCGGTCACGATTTCGGTGGCCGAGAGCGACCCCCCGGGGTGCCCCGAGCCCGCCTCGCCCAGCATGCGGATGATGTGGCGGCGGATCACCCGCGCCCTGGCCGCGAGCGCGGCCACGGTCTCGTCCATTGGTTATCTACCTCCTGCCACGATATTCCTTGAACCCCTCACCCAGGACCTCGTGCACGTCGGCCAGAATAATAAACGCCCGCGGATCGATGCCGTACACGAGGTCTTTGAGGCGCGTAACCTCCGCCCGGTTGACCACCGTCAAGAGCACATCCCTTTCTTCCCCGGTGTAAGCTCCCTTCGCCCGCCAGACGGTCGCGCCCCGCTCCAGGTCGTGGAGCACGGCGCGGGCCACCCGGTCCGGGTGTTTGGAAATGATGAAGAACGCCTTGGCAAAGGTGAAGCCTTCCTGCACCAGGTCGATGAGCCAGGCCGACACAAAGATGGTAATCAGGGCGTACATGGCCAGTTCCGCGGAACGGAAGGCAAAGCCGGCGGCCAGCACGACGAGCCCGTCGATGGCGAAAAGGATCTGACCCACGTTAATCCCAAGGTAGGTGCGCAGGATGGCCGCCGCGAAGTCGGTCCCGCCCGTGGTTCCTTTGGCGCGAAAGACGAGACCCAAACCGACGCCGACCAGGACGCCGCCGTAAAGGCTGGCCAGAAGGGGATCGTGCGTGGGTACCGGAAGGAAGGGGGCCATGGCGTCGATAACCACCGACAGGGCTATGGTGCCAAAAAGGGAGCGGAAGCCGTAGACGAAGCCCAGACGGTAAAGGCCCCAGATGAAGAGGGGAACGTTCAGGGCCAGCATCACCATCCCCACCGGCAGGCCGAAGAGGTGATGGAGAATGGTGGCGATGCCGCCCACCCCGCCAGCCGCGATCCTGTTGGGCACCAGGAAAAGGTCAAGGCCCAGCGCGGTTAAAACGACGCCAATACCCAGCACCATGTACTCGCGGATGGTTCCGGCCAAGACCTTTCCCCTCAAAACTAGCATATCCAACGCTTTATTCTTTTTTTCGACGCCAAATCCTGCCTGTTTAAACCCGCAATTGCTGCTCCCCAAAATGCGCCTTGGTCGACCACCGCCTGACCTCAGGGTACTACTACGAATAGCATCCTTAAAACAGCGTTCTTCGACGGTTTCTCTCCTGCTCCTCGCTCCGATACTAAATTTTACTCAACTATAAAATTCGATGGAACAGAAGGGTGGGGTTCTGCGTCATGTTATAAGACCCGGAAAGGTACATTCCCTTTTGAGGAGCGATACATTGGTTATGGCGTTCGTTTAGTGAATAAACGAAGTTTTTTAATTGCGAATTATATTAGGTTAGGAGGGTCCTGGATGGTTTCTCTCCCTTGGGTCCAGATACGGTAACAACCGTTTGCGTCAGATAATCGCTTACGTTACCGGGTTCATTCTACTTATATCAACGCCCGCTTATACCCTGAATGCTGGCTTTGACGGCATTAACGATTACTCGCATTGGTGGTACCCTAATTGTAGTTACGGTGATCGCGCGGGAGCCTCATACGTAACCAATCTATCCAATGCTCTGCAGTCAAAGGTAAGCACGGCTTTCAAGTATACGAACTACTCTGCTAATGAGTCCCATCTGCGCAGCGACGCGGTTGTGAACAGTGTCGATT
>DMDP01000057.1 GCA_003445475.1 Peptococcaceae bacterium
TACCTGGCTCTGCGGGAGGTGCTGTTGGCCCATCCCGATGTCGGGGTGGTTTTCCCGGTGCATAAAAACCCGGCGGTCAGGGCAGCAGCCGCAGAGGAGATGGGGAAGCAGGCGCGCGTGCACCTCATCGAGCCGCTGCCCTACTTGCCGTTCGTCAACCTGATGCAGCGCGCCTACCTGGTGCTGACCGATTCCGGCGGTTTGCAAGAGGAGGCCCCCGCTCTGGGCAAGCCGGTGCTTGTGCTACGGGGCACCACCGAGCGGCCGGAGGCCCTGGAGGCGGGTACGGTGGAGCTCGTCGGCACGGCGCGGGAGCGGGTGTTCGCCCGGGCGGCGCGCCTGCTGGACGACCCCGGCGCGTACGCCCGCATGGCCGGGGCCGTCAACCCATACGGCGACGGCCGGGCGGCGCCGCGGGTGGTGCAGGGGCTGGCCGCCTATTTCGGACTTGCGCCTAAGCCTGCGCCTTTTGTGCCGCAGCCGGGCAGCGCGGCCAAAAATTTTAGGGCGGCAACCGACAAAAACTTCGCGGCCAAGAAGGAATAAAATCATGCGCGTAGAAGATATATAAAAACGCCAAGGGGAAATGCTCCGAGAGTTTCTTTGTGCGGGGCCTTGTAACTTGGGGAGCAAGCGCCGGAGGGGGGAGGCCGGTGGCGAACAGGAGAAACGGCCTTTCCAGGCCGCTTAAAGCCTTCGCGCTGGCTTCCACCATCAGCGTCCAGTTTGCGGCAAGCATTCTTGTAGGCTGGTGGCTCGGGCGCTTTCTGGACCGCAAGCTCCACACCGACCCCTGGCTCATGCTGGTGGGGCTGCTCACAGGTATCGTCGCCGGGATGGTTGGGGTATACCATACGGTAGCCCACGTTTTTAATAATCGCTCACGGGCTAAGGGCGGATCCTGAACTTCCGGCGCGGTTAGGGAGGTTGGCATGCAGGAATTCGACTTCGACATCCATGCACGGCGGGCGTTGCGCAGGTCGGTTCTGGTGCTGCTGTTGGTGGTTGTTGCCCTTCTGGTCTGGGATACGACACAGCCGGTGCTGCTCGGTTTCGCCGTCGGCACGGCGGTAAGCATCCTTAACGGTTTTTTCCTGTTCAAGGGCATTAAAACCATGGTGAACGTTCTCTTGCGGACCCGTGCACTGGACAAGGCGGGTGCGTTCTTCCTTCTGGGCGTGCCGGTTCGCTGGCTAATTATTCTGGGTGTGTTGTTCCTGGCCGCCAGCACGGGCTGGTTCGATATCCTGGCCTGTCTGGGCGGCTTTTTCGTCCTGCCGGCCTTTGCGGTGGCGGGGGTTGTACGTATCCTTGCCGCCCAGGGAGTGCAAAACAAATGCAGCCTGTAAGGGAGGAGGTGATTGGAGGTTTGCAACGTTTTAGAAGGCTTATCCCGATAGGGTTGGTCCTGGTGGCACTGGGACTGCTGGTTGCCGGATGCGGTGAAGGGTTTGACCTGGAGCACACCGAGCACCAATTGAACTTCTGGGGCGTGCCGCACGAGCCGTGGCGCATCGGGCCGGGTCCTTTCTGGGAGCTTAATCCGAACACCCTGATCTGGACGTGGGTAGCCATGGGTATTTCGCTCCTGCTAGGAATCGTGGCCGCGCGGGGGGCCAACATGCGCCGTCCGACCAAGCTGCAGTCGATGTTCGAGATGATCTTCGAGTGGCTCCGCGGGCTTATCAACGAGGTGATGGACCCGAAGAAAGGGGCCGGCATCTTCCTGCTCATTGTCACCTACTTCTACTTCATCCTTATCTGTAACCTTATGGGTGTTGTGCCGACCCTGGAAGCGCCCACGGCTGACAACAACACCACGTTTGGCTTTGCCCTGATCACCTTCTTCATGATTTACATATGGGGCATCAAGTACAAGGGTATGAAGTATTTCAAACACTACATCGAACCGGTGCCCGTATTTCTGCCGATCACCATTATCGAGGACCTGGCGAAGCCGCTCACCCTGGCCTTCCGGCTCTTCGGCAACATGAAGGGCAAGCACATCATGACGGTGGCCCTCCTGGGGCTGATCACCGGGACCATGTACTGGGCCGGCGGTTTTCTCGCCTCGGTTGTCTGGCTTGCATTTTGTATATTCATATCCTTCATACAGGCTTTCGTCTTTGCCATGCTAAGCATTGCCTATATCTCCATGGCAGTGGCCGAAGAACATTAACGGAAAGGAGGGAGATCGATGGAGGTTAGCGCCGCTGCTGCTATCGCCATAGGTTTGACGGCTTTCGGGGCCGCCCTTGGTGCGGCAATTGGCGACGGTATTGCCTGCAGTAAGGCTCTTGAGGGTACGGCCCGCCAGCCGGAGGCGCGGGGTCCGCTGATGACCCTGATGTTCATCTCGGTGGGTCTGATCGAGTCGATTCCGATTATCGCCGTGGTTATCGCCTTCATGCTGTTTGGCAAACTCGGCTAGGTACCCTGGTTTTCGTCGAAGAGGGCAGAGGGGCAGGTTACACCGCCGGGTGCGGTTTAGACCTGCCGCCCCCTCCTTATTTCTCCGGCTTCTTAACGGATATGGTATGCGGAAGGAGGAGAGTGCGTGGAGCTAAAGTTTAACGCGACGATCCTGATGCAGATGGTCAACTTCCTTCTTCTGCTGGTACTTTTACGCCTCGTTGCTTACAAGCCGCTGCTGAAGGTTTTGGAGGAGCGCCAGAAGTACGTGGCCAACACCATCGCTCAGGCCGAAAATCAGCGTGCGGAGGCCGAGAAAATCAAGGCCGAGTACGAGGCCGAGATGCGGCGCGCCCGGGAACAGGCCCAGGCGATCATTGAGCGGGCTACCAAGGCCGGCGAGGAGCAGGCCCTGAACATTATCGCCCAGGCCAAAGCCGAAGCCGAACGTCTCAAAGAGGGCGCGCTGGCAGACATCCAGCGGGAGAGAGAGAAGGCAATTGCCGAACTGCGCGACCAGGTTGCCTCCCTGGCTATTCTCGTGGCGGGCAAGGTTATCAAAGAGGGTCTCGACGTGCAGGCCCACGAGCGCCTGGTGCAGGATGCCGTTAAAGAGGTGGCTCAGTTGCAATGATAAAAGGGGCGGTGGCCGCCCGCTATGCGGAGGCGCTTTTCGGCATCGCGCAGGAGCAGAACCTGGTCGGCGAGATAGAGGCAAATCTTAAGGCCGTGTGGGAGACTATTGACGGTTCGCGTGACCTGCAGCGGGTGCTCTTCCACCCGCAGGTGCCGGTGGTGGTCAAGAAGAACATCGTACGCGAAGTGTTCCGCGACCTGCTGCCGGTTACACGCAATTTCCTTGCCGTCGTGCTCGACCGCAGGCGGGAATTCTTCCTCAAGGCCATCATCGAGCAGTACGTCGAACTGGCCAACCAGACGCGGAACATCGTCGAGGTCGAGGTCACTTCCGCGGTCGAGATCCCGGCCCTGCTCAAAGTAAACCTGAACCAGCACCTCGGCCGCCTCACCGGCAAAGAGGTGCGCGTCAACTACAGGATCGATCCGGAAATTATCGGCGGGCTTATTGTCCGGGTCGGCCAACCGGTTTTTGACCCAGAACGGGAGAGAGGCGGGGTGGGGGAGAGGGGAGAACTCTGGGG
>DMDP01000021.1 GCA_003445475.1 Peptococcaceae bacterium
GGGAGAAGATCTACACCCGGCTGCGGGAGTTCTGGGACGCGGGCATCCGGGGGCCGGACTTCGTCTGGGCGGCCACCGGCCCGGCGCTGGAGGCTTACAGCAAACATCCGGTCGTCAAGAAGGCGAACGAGCCCGGGCAGGTCATGACCGTTTCCGAGTTCCTGCGGGCGGTACGCCGGCTGGTGGTGGACTTCGTCGTCGGCCGGGTGCTCTCCCATAACGGGGGCGCGGAAGCCGCGAGCGATTTAGACGACGTAACCACCTACTACCTTTTGCACCGCCACGACTTCGGTTTTGAGGACGTTCCGGCCGGAGCCTGCATCCTCTACGCCGTCTCCTGCGGCCTCTCGGACCGCGATCTCGTCGACCAGTACGACCTTCTGGTTCGCACCGGCGGCCAGGAGCAGGACGAAGAGGAGGAAGAAGAAACCACGGAGGAAGAAAACGCCGAGATCAAGGAAGGCACCGGCAGCAAGGTCCGGCTCAAACCCTGGCAAAAGCGCCTTCGCAAGACGCTGGGCCTGGACGCCGAGGGCCGCCCCGCGCCCCTCATCGACCAGGTGCACCGGTTGATGCACCTCTGGAAGACGGGCGACGTGGTGAAGGTGGACAAGTACCTCGACCAGCGGGGCCTGCGCCGCCACCGCCTCTTCCACCAACTCCTCCAGGCCTTAATCGAGCTCGCCCCACCCGGCAGCGACGAACGTTCCCTTTTGGAGAGTATTAGCAACCACATCGTTGCGCGGGGAGTCGCGCCGGCGAAAGAACAAGAGCTTTTTGTTGAATAAAAAAGAGGTGGGAATTAAATGGTATAATACGTTTTAAGGAGGTGGTGCCGGATGCCAAAGGGTGAGAACTTGAAAGAGTGTATGTTTAAAGAGATCGAGATAACCCAGGAGATCATCAAACGGATGGCCTATAACTCTTTTATGATTAAAGGGTGGGCCGTAACCCTTGTCGTGGTTACCCTCTTGTTGCGAGGGACTAAAGTCCAAGCTTTTATCGCCTTCATTCCGCTGCTTGTCTTTTGGTTCCTGGATGCCTACTTTTTGTGGCAGGAGAGAATGTACCGGAAACTTTACGACTGGGTTGTCCAAAACAGATTAAACACCGACGAGTATCTCTTTGATATGAATGCTTACCGCTTCCGGGCTGAAGTTCAGTCACCGTTCAGGATTATGTTTTCTGTAACCCTCGGTTGGTTTTACGGTTCGATTGCGGCTCTGGTTATACTGTACTGCGCCAGCCTGTTCCTCTGGTAAAAATCTTTGGGGAGGATGTTACATAATGGCAAGGCGGGTTTTCTTTAGCTTCCATTACGAAAGGGATGCGTGGCGGGCTGCTCAGGTTCGTAATAGCTGGGTGACCAAACCGGATAGGGAAGCGGCTGGATTTTGGGACGCCGCAGATTAGGAAGAAATCAAAAAGAAAGGCGAGGAAGCTATCAAACGCTGGATTGATAGACAGTTAGAAGGCACGTCCGTAACTGCGGTTTTGATCGGCGCGGAAACGTCGGAGTACACAAACTTCGGTGATTGGGTAGAAAAGGCAGCGAAAAAAGCAGGAAAGTAAAACTTTTTTGGTGCATCTATGCTCAAGAAACAGATTAAGCGGCGCCTCCGAGACGAAATGAAACAAAGAACCTTTCACCGTCTGGTCGAAGGAGATGCGCGGGACCTCTCTTTCATAGCTGACGAAAGTATCCATCTTGTGGTCACGTCGCCCCCTTACTGGACGCTGAAGAAATACCGGGAACATCCCTCCCAAATGGGGCATATTGCGGACTATGAAGAATTTATTGAGGAGCTTTCCAAGGTCTGGCGCGAATGCTACCGCGTTTTGGTTCCTGGGGGGCGCTTGGTATGCGTCGTGGGGGATGTCTGCTTATCCCGCCGCCGGTTTGGGAGGCATGTGGTTGTCCCCCTGCACGCCGACATCGTTGTTTCGTGCCGGAAAATCGGGTTCGATAATCTGAATCCGATTATCTGGCACAAGATTGCCAACGCCACCTACGAAGTTGATAACGGAACGAAATTTCTCGGAAAGCCTTACGAACCCAACGCCATCATCAAAAACGATATCGAATTCATCCTGATGCAGCGCAAGCCGGGCGGGTACAGAAAGCCCACCGCCGAACAGCGCCGGCTGTCCGTGATTGATAAAAAAGACTACGAGGAGTGGTTCCGGCAGTTCTGGAACATCAGCGGCGCGTCGACCCGGGAGCACCCGGCTCCTTTCCCTCTTGAATTAGCTTACCGATTGGTACGGATGTTTTCCTTCTTCGGTGACACCGTGCTCGATCCTTTTTGCGGCACCGGCACTACAATGTTGGCGGCGATGAAAGCAAATCGCAATAGCATCGGGGTCGAGATCGATCCCGTGTATTGCGACATGGCCATGCGGCGGTTGGAAAAAGAGGCGCGTACGCTCTTTGGTGACATCAGTCTTGAAATGGTCAAGGCAAGTGATTTGAAGCAGGTAAGTGCCGGGGCTAAGCCAAATGGCTCGGCGAGCAATATGATTTATGGAGATGCATAGCCGTGAATAAACTCCCCTGGACACCGTGGCACCAGGTGGTGCGGCTCCGCGACGATATCCGGTCGGGAGAGCTGTCGCTGGCCGTTTTTGCGGCCGACCTCTACGACGTGGTTATGGGCCGGGCCAAACCGGTTTACCAGGACCCGGCGGCGTTTTTTGCGCTGACCTATCCGACCTTCAACCTGCGCGAGCTGGCCAGGGACGTGCTGAGCCGCCTCGCGGGGAAAAACGAGAAGGCCGTGCGGCAGCTGGAACTCACCTACGGGGGCGGCAAAACGCACACCCTGATCACCTTCTACCACCTGGTTTCCGACCCGGCAGGACTGCCGGACCTGCCCGCCGTGAGAGAGTTTATCGAACACGCCGGCATCACTCCGCCCAGGGCACGGAGATCGG
>DMDP01000184.1 GCA_003445475.1 Peptococcaceae bacterium
CCATCGAGGCACCCCGGGGCGAGATTTTTGACCGCCACGGCAAGAAGATCGTCGGCAACCGCCCGGTTTACAACGTTTCGCTCGTTAATCTTGGCCTGAAGCGGGAAGAGCTGGCGCAAGTGGTAAACAGGCTCGCGCGGCTGCTTGGCAAGCCCGAACACGAGATATGGAAGGAAGTTAACAACGAAAAACTGCGCCACTACGAGCCGGTGACTATTGCCCGCAACGTGCCGCTTGACGTGGTGACGCGGATAGAGGAACGTCGCGAGGAATTGCCCGGAGTGGTTATCGATATTCGGCCGCAGCGAGACTATCCGTACGGGAGCCTGCTGGCTCACGTCTTGGGGTACACGCGTGAGATTCAGCCGGAGCAACTGGAGCGGCATAAGGATCAGGGTTACCGGATGGGCGACATTTTTGGACAGGACGGGCTGGAGAACGCCTACGAGCGGTATTTGCGCGGGGAAAAGGGGGCATGGCAGGTGGAGGTTGACGCCCAGGCACGGCCGGTCCGTAACCTGGGGGTCAAAAACCCCGTCCCCGGAAACGATCTTTATCTGACCATTGATCTTGAATTGCAAAAGACTGCCGAAGAGGCGCTGGCGAGAACGATAGAGGCATTGCAGAAGGGCGGTTACCCGCAGGCCAAGGCCGGCGCGGTGGTCATGGAAAACGTACATACGGGGGAAATCCTCGCCATGGCCAGCTACCCTTCGTACAATCCCGCCGTTTTCGCGCGTGAGCTTACCCCTGCTGAGGTTAAGGAACTGTTCTCGTCCCCCACAAGGCCCCTTTTAAACCGGGCCATCCAGGCCGCATACCCGCCCGGCTCTACCTTCAAGATGGTTGTGGCGGCCGCGGCCCTGGAAACCAATGCGGTTACCAGAGACTTTACCATCTGGGACCCTGGTTATTTCTACCTCGGCAGGCTCTACACCGACTGGAAACCCGGTGGTCACGGGCGGGTGGACCTGGTTAAGGCCATCCAGGTGTCCTGCGACACCTATTTCTGGACGCTGGGCCACAAGTTGGGGCCGGATGTGATGGCAACCTTTGCCCGGAAATTCGGGTTGGGTAGGGCTACCGGTATTGATTTGCCCGGCGAAAAGGACGGTGTCGTGCCGACGAGAGATTACAAGTACAGGCTAATTAAGGAGCAACTGGAAAGGCAGTTTGAGCCCCAGTTCAAGGCCATTGAAACAGAATACAACAGCCTTATCGCCCGGGCGGTGACACAGGAGGAAAAGGAAAGGCTCAAGAAAGAACGCGACAAAGCGTACGCACACGTCAAGGCGCAGTACGACCGTTACGCCTGGGAGCTTAAATGGCGCGACTACGACACGCTCAACATGTCCATCGGGCAGGGTTACAATCTTTATACCCCGCTGCAACTCGCCAATTATACCGCGGCCATCGCCAACGGAGGCACGCTGTACAGGCCCTACCTCGTAAAAAAGATAGTTTCCCCGGAGGGGAAGGAGGTCGCGACTTTCGGTCCGCAGGTGGCACACCGAACCGGCATTTCCCCGGCCACGCTGGACGTTATTCGCGAGGGAATGGGGAAGGTCTGCCAGCCCGGGGGCACCGCGTATGGCGTATTCTACGATTTTCCGCTGCCGGTTGCGGGTAAAACCGGTACGGCGGAAGTTTTCGGCAAAGACAGCCATGGTCTTTTTGTGGCTTTTGCCCCCCTGGATAAACCGGAGGTCGCGATAGCCGTCGTCATCGAGCACGGCGGGCACGGCTCGTCAGCCGCGGCTCCGGTTGCCCGGGCGCTGCTGGAGAAGTACTTTGGCGTCGAACAAAAGGTTATGCCCCTCGCTCCGGCTACAGAATAATACACGACGCGTGCTAAAGTGCGGAAAAAAGACCCTTCTAAATTAGCAGGATTTGGTTTTAATCTGTAGAATAACACAGCGCAGGAGGAGTCTGGTGATGGCCGTGCAAAACATCATCAAGGAAGCAGCGGAACGCAAAACCGTTCTCGTGCAACGGACTCTCAGGTCGGGACAGCAGATGAGTTATGACGGGAACGTGGTGATCCTTGGCGATGTCAACCCTGGTGCGCACGTAGCTGCCACAGGTGACGTCATCGTGATGGGTATTCTGCGCGGTACGGTGCATGCCGGCGCGAGTGGAGACGATGAAGCAGTGGTCATTGCGTTTCGCCTGCGTCCCACGCAGTTACGGATTGCCGGGCACATTGCGCGACCTCCCGACCAGGACGCTAACAACCCCAATCAACCGGAAATTGCCAGGGTAAAGGACGGTGTGGTCGTTATTGAGGCCTTCCCGCCTGGCGGGGAGCGTCAAACTAAGATGTAGGCGCGAAAGGGAGGAGCTTCTAAATGAGCGAAGTTGTTGTGGTGACCTCTGGCAAGGGTGGCGTAGGGAAGACCACAGCTACCGCCAACATCGGGGCGGGCCTCGCCATCTTGGGACACAAGGTGGTGCTTGTTGACGCCGATATAGGTTTACGCAATCTCGACGTTATCCTGGGCCTGGAAAACCGCATCGTATACGATCTGGTGGACGTCGCGCACGGGAACTGCCGGTTGCGGCAGGCCCTCATCAGGGATAAACGCTTCGAAGGGCTGCACCTTTTGCCCGCTGCCCAGACAAAAGATAAGACGGCGGTAAGCCCGGAGCAGATGCGTGAACTTTGCGCCGAACTCAAGGAGATGTTTGAGTACGTAATTATCGATTCGCCGGCCGGCATCGAGCAGGGTTTCCGCAACGCCGTCGCCGGGGCCGAGAAGGCCATCGTCATTACCACTCCCGAAGTTGCCGCCGTGCGTGACGCGGACCGGGTGATCGGTCTTTTGGAAGCCGCGGAGTTGACCGACCCCAAGTTGGTTATCAACCGGTTGCGGCCGCGAATGGTACAGCGCGGCGACATGATGAACATCGAGGACATCATCGACATCCTGGCCATAGATCTTTTAGGCGTTATCCCGGAGGACGACCATATTATTGTCAGCACCAACCGGGGTGAAACGGTGGTGCAAGACCAGAGGTCCCTTGCCGGTCAGGCCTTCCGGAACATCGTCTGGCGCATCCTCGGCGAACCGGTACCTCTGATGAACTTGGACGGCGAGCGTGGACTGATCGGGCGTTTACGCAGACTCGTTGGGTTGGGGTAGTCTGGGGGAAAGGGGATGAGCACTTTGCTTTCGTTCCTGGCCAAGCTATTCGGTAGGGAGGAGGCGGGCAGCAAGCACATAGCCAAAGAGCGGTTAAGGCTGGTTCTCGTCCACGACCGGGCGAACGTCTCGCCGCAGCTGTTGCAGGTATTGAAAGCCGACCTGCTCAAGGTGATTTCTAATTACATGGAGGTTGACGAAAAAGGACTCGAGGTGCAGATCGATCGCACCGAAAGCAGCGTGGCCCTGGTGGCAAGCATTCCTATAAAAAGGTTGAAACGAGTCGCCAAGAGCATGGCATAACAGGGGGGAGGGCATCCCCCTTTTTTATTCGGGCCCTGTCGCTTATAATGAAAAGAGTGGGTGATAGGGCCGTTGCGAGGTAAGAAACTACTGCGTAACCTCGATTTCACGCTTATGCTGGCTGTGGCCGGTATCGCCTCGCTGGGACTGGTAACGATTGCCAGCGCAACGCATGCCACCGGGGGCGGGGGTACAGATTCGCTCTATTACGTGCGGATGCAGCTGGTGTGGATCTGCCTGGGCCTTGTTATTTTAGGGGCGATCCTCCTGTGGCGCTACGAGGAGTTGGCCAAATACAGCCGCTTACTTTACGTCGTTAACCTTGTGATGCTGGGCGCGGTTCTCGTGGTGGGCAGGGAGGCATTGGGTGCGCAGCGCTGGATTCAGATCGGCCCGTTTTCTTTCCAGCCGTCGGAGTTCGCCAAACTCTTCATAATCATTACCCTTGCTACTTTTCTTTCCAAGCGCGAAGGAAGGCTCAAGCGGTTCCGGGATCTCCTGCCGGTCTTTGCCTACGTTGCCCTGCCGATGCTCCTGATACTGAAGCAACCGGACCTCGGCACTTCGCTGGTGTTTCTCGCCATCACGTTCGGTATGCTGTTTGTTGCCGGTGGGCGGCCGTCGCTCCTGGTCTTACTTGGAGGCGGCGGTGCCGTGGGAATGGGGTTGTGGATATGGGCGGCGCTGAAGTACGGCGTGTGGATACCGCTCAAGGATTACCAGCTTACCCGCCTGACCATCTTTTTGGATCCCTGGCAGGATTGGCAGGGAGCCGGCTACCATATGATCCAGTCGCAAATCGCCATTGGTTCGGGCGGGCCGTTAGGACGCGGGCTTTTCAACGGCTCGCAGAACCGGCTTAACTTCCTGCCGGAACAGCATACGGATTTCATCTTTTCGGCTTTT
>DMDP01000138.1 GCA_003445475.1 Peptococcaceae bacterium
CCCTGGAACGACGATTTCAGCGCCGCGCGCAACTTTGCCCTGGACCAAAGCCGCAGCCAGTGGATCCTGTAACTTGACGCTGACGAGGAACTGGATGCCGCAACGGGCGACCTGCGCATGTTGGCGCTCACCGGTGAAGGGCGCGACGCCTTTTTTCTGCCGCTTCACAACCAGACGGGGCAAGACGGCGAAAGCTTTACACGCTTTTATGTTCTACGCTTTTTCCGTAACCGCCCGGAATACCGTTTCCAAGGACGCATCCACGAACAGGTATATGTTCCTTGCCCGGAGGCGCTGGGGGTTGCGCAAGGTCCGGTGATATGGCACAAGGAGGTGCCTGTTAAAGAACGTAACCGAAAGCGGGGCCGTAACCTGGCTCTCCTGCGCCGGGCACTGGACGAAGACCCCGCGAATCCCTTTCTGCAGTACTACATTGGTTTAGAATGGTTGGGACTGGGGCGGGCCGCAAAGGCGCTCCCCTTCCTCTGGAGCGCCCGCGCCGGTTTATCAGTCAATAACGCGCTTTTTGGGGCTCCCGCCGTCCGTAGCCTTGTAGCCTGCCTCAGAGCTCTTGGGCAACTTGACGAAGCCATCTGCGTCTGCCTTGAAGACTGCCCCAACATGCCTTGTTATGCCGATTTGTTTTTTGACGGCGGCACCCTATTTGAAGAAAAGGGTGAGTACGAGATAGCCGTTAGATGGTTCAGCGAAGCCCTTAACTGTGGCTGTCCAACCTCCCTGTGCAACCATACCAACGGCACCGAAAGCTTTCTGTCTTTATACCACCTGGGCTACTGCCACGAAAAGCTGGGCCGCCTCAGGGAAGCAAGAAATTACTACGAGCGTGCCCTGGCCGCCAACCCGGCCTTTTTTTACCCGCTTTACCAGTTGTTCTTGCTAGATTTGGCCGAAAAGGGAGCGGTTGGCGCATTTGAGCGCTTCAAGGAAACTGAACGACTAAGTCATCCGCACCAAGCGGCCGCGCTGGCCGACCTCTTTTTCGAGTCCGGTTGTCCCGACCTGGCCTGCGCCTGTTTAGAAAAAGCCATACAAGGCGAACAGCGCCCGAGTGACGGCTCTATCGCGCGTCTGGCCCGCTACAAAGTGTACAGCGGTCAATTTGACGAAGCGCTCTCCCTCATAGACAGCATGCGGCGGACGTGGGGAGAAATAAGTCCCGAAGTAGCGGTTGACGAAATCGTCGCCCTTATCCTTAAAGGGGACCTGAAGGCGGCGAAGGCAAGAGCCTTGTCGTTGTGGCGCCGGCCAAACGAGCGCGGCCCGGCCTGGGCGTTGCTGAATATCGTTTCTCTATGTACCGGGGACGTTCCGGCCGGCCGCCCGGGAAAGGGCCACGAATCGGCTGTGATTACGACCTTGCTGGAGGTAGTCGAAAACTGCCTGCGTTTCAGACCATCGCACCTCGATAATTACAGCCTTGCCTGTGCCAGCAGGTGCAATTGGCTGACCGGCCGGATTATCACCTATTTGGTTCAGTTCTCGCCGACGGCGTGCGCGGCTTTCTTATCGTATCTTCAGGCAAAGGCCGCTGCTGTCCGTCGTTTCCTGGAACACAAGCACGACAAGGCAAGGAGGCTCTTCAGTGCCTGAACACGCTTCCGTAAGCCTGTGTGTTATTGCCAGGAACGAAGAACATTTCCTTCCCTCCTGCATAAGTAGCGTGCGGCATCTCGTCGGCGAAATCATAGTCGTTGATACGGGTTCTACCGACAGAACAACAGAAGTAGCTTTGCAAAGCGGGGCGAGAGTTTATTCCTTTTTATGGAGGGAAAACTTTGCTGCCGCCAGGAACTACGCGCTTGACCGTGCTACCGGCGATTGGATTCTAGTTCTTGACGCAGACGAAATCCTGGGTCGGATAGAAGCCGAAGCATTTGCCCGCCTGCTGGCCAATCCGAACGTAGAAGGGTACTTTGTACATATTCGTAACTACCTGGGCAGTGGCGAAGGAATAATGGAAGACCAGGCCGTGCGCCTGTTCAGAAACAAGCCTTGTTACCGCTTTGAGGGTGCCATCCACGAACAGGTTGCAGCTTCGATCATGCGCGCCGGCGCAGGTAGAGGGCTCGTATCCGCCGAGCTGGTAATCCACCATTTCGGCTACCTTGACCGGCACGTGCAGGCGAAAAACAAACACCAGCGGAATGTATCTATCATAACCAGGGCCCTGGCGCAGGACCCCGCTGACCCCTTCCTTATGTATTGTCTGGGTATTGAATACTTGCATAGCAACCAAATCGAAGAAGGGATACGGTGCTTGGAACATTCGCTAACCCTTATGCGCGGCAGAGAAGGGTACTTCCACGACGCGCTCGTCGCCCTGGGTGCGGCGCTCCTCCAGGCGGAAGACAAAGAAAGGCTGGTGCGGTTCCTTACGCGAGCCCTGCAAATGCTTCCGGATGACCCGGATTTGAACCTGTTGCAGGGGATGGCTGCCCTGCGTGACAACACTTCCGCTTGCGCCGTGTACGGCTTACGGCGGGCCCTGTCAGAACGCAGTCGTCTACTACCGGCGTACCAAATATTAACATTGCTGGGGGATGCATACAATAGCATGGCCCGGCACGAGGAGGCGGAGCAGGCGTACTTCGAGGCCCTTTGCCTGGCGCCGCACCTCCTCTATCCCCTGATACAAATATTAAGCCTCAGGCAAAGGGGCAAGAGCACGTTATCGTGGGAAGCACTCAGCCGGTTTACAGCGCCGACTACAAAAATGGCACTGGGTAAAGATTTGAATGATCGCGGGGAAGTCGCCCTCGCTCTTGTGCTTCTCTTGTTGACGATAATTGATGTCCGCCTTACCGAAAAGGCCAAGGGCTTGTCCGAGGCCTGCGGAGCATATCGGCGCGCACTTGAAAGATGCCAAAGCGTACCGGAACCGTGGTACACTTATCTTTCCGCCAGCGCCAGCGAAATGGAGGTGCGCGCGGCAGCGGCAGCCCGAGGTATTACGTTGCCGTTCTTCTCGCCGCTGCAAGGCCTTTACGAGCTTGCCCTGAACAACCTGGAACTGCTTGCCACGGGGTTGTGCTCTACCCAAGCAAGACTACCGGGTTAAAAGTTGCTTACCCTTATGATAAAGATCATTTTGTCCTTCCGGAAACTTGCATTACCCGTCGGCAGGCAACAAAAAATAAAGAAAAAGCGGGAGGCGGCAGCGTGCAGTTCTCCTTTTCGGAAATGTTCTGGCTCCTGTTCATTCTCCTGGCCGTCGTGCCGATCGTCAAGCAGCAGCGGCTGCAGGCCCAGCGGTGGAGCCTTATCCGGCGCATCGAAAAGAAGCGCCGCTCGAGGGTGATAACCCTCATCCACCGGCAGGAGCTGATCAGCCTGCTGGGCATCCCGCTTACCCGCTTCATCAGCGTAGAGGATTCGGAACACGTTCTGCAGGCCATACGCCTGACCCCGCCGGACATGCCCATCGACCTCATCCTGCACACCCCCGGCGGACTGGTGCTGGCCGCGGAACAGATTGCCCGCGCCCTGCAGCGTCACCCCGCTAAAGTCACGGTGCTGGTCCCCCACTACGCCATGTCCGGCGGTACCATGATATGTTTGGCCGCCGACGAAATTGTAATGGATGAAAACGCCGTGCTGGGACCGGTTGACCCGCAACTGGGCGAATACCCGGCCGCCTCTATTGTAGAAACGGTGAGGCAAAAGGGTAAGGATAAGGTCGGCGACCGCACGCTGATCCTGGCCGACATCTCCGGCAAGGCCCTGAACCAGGTGGAGGACTTTGTCGCCTACCTCCTGGCGGATAAGATGCCGGCAGACCGGGCGCGCCGGCTGGCCAGGGCCCTTTCCGGCGGGCAATGGACCCACGACTACCCCATTACCGCGGAGCGCCTGGAGGCGTTAGGCCTTCCGGTCACCGTCGGCCTGCCCAATGAGGTCTACCTGCTGATGCATCTCTATCCGCAACCGGCGCAACGAAGACCATCCGTCCAGTTTATCCCGGTACCCTACGACAAGGAGCGCGACGACGACCGCCGTTAATCATCCTCGTCGGCTCTGGGCCAGACGCAGGCCACGCGCACGCCTGCTCTAAAGGGGAGATAATGCAAGACCAGAGCGCTGAAATGCTCCATGGTTCCCGGTTCGGCCACCGCTTCCCCCGTTACCCGCTCCTTGCCACGCCATTCCTGCGTCTTGTAAACCAGAGGTTTATCCAGGTATGGCGTAACGGCGCGTACGATTTCCTCGGCCGCATGCTCCAAATAGATACGCTTACCGTCACAGT
>DMDP01000239.1 GCA_003445475.1 Peptococcaceae bacterium
CCAGGAGCACACGTAATCGATGTACGCATTGCCGTCAACATCGGTAATGCGGCAACCGCGCCCACGCTCGATAAAAATGGGGGTCTGATCAACCGCCCGGAAGGCACGCACGGGGCTATTTACCCCGCCGGGCATGAAGCGGCGGGCCCTCTCGTAATTAATGGCCGAATAGTTGTACACTCTCGCCAATTTGCACCGGACCTCCTAGCGCCCAAAAAATACCGGGTGACCGCAGCCCATCCCGCTGCCGACGATGCCCCGGTTCTAATCGCAAAAATAGCGCATACTCGTCCTCTTGAGTTCCGCCGTGCTGAAAAGGACCTGGTAATCGTCAATGCCGGCCGCCTGTCGCATGCGTTCTATGATGGCCATGCACTCCTCGCGCCGCGGGCGGTGAATTACCGTATAGATATTATAGGGCCAGTCCGGGGCCGTTTCCCTTTCGTAACAGTGCGTCACCTCGGGGAAACTGCTGAATATGCCGCCTACTTCCCGGGTCCTTTCGGGCGGCACCTTCCAGGCCACCATGGCGTTGGCGGTGTACCCCACCTTGAGATGCTGCAAAGCGGCCCCCAAACGGCGCATGACACCGCGACGCCCGAGATCTTTTACCGTCGCCAGCAACTCTTCCTCGCTTGTACCTAACTCCGCGGCCAAGACGGCAAAGGGTTCCCGGACCAGCGGCAGACCATCCTGCAATCTCTTAACGATCTGTTTCTCGAGTTCCGTGAGCACGGTTCATCCCGTCCATGGCAAAGGTTACGTAAACCTTAAAGATGTTAACGGCGGGAAACTCGCGTATATCTTCAATGCCGGTCTTCGCCTTGATTTCCGCCACGATTTCTTTGAGTCTTTCCGGCGACGGTGCCAGAATGGTAAACCACATGTTGTAGGTGTGCTCGCGCAGGTAGTTATGGGTCACGCCGGGATACGCGTTGACCACCCGCGCCACGTCCGCGATTCTTTCGGGTGGAACCCTGGCCGCGCATAGAGTGCCGCAGTATCCCACCTTGCGCGAGTCGAAAATGCCTCCCAGGCGGCGGATAATGCCCGCTTCCTTCAGGCGCTTGAGCCGGCTTAGAACCTCGTCCTCGCCCATCCCCAGTTCCCGGGCGATGGCCAGGTAAGGCCTTCTGGTCAGCGGTATGGACTTCTGAACGAGGTCAAGTAGCTTTCTATCCCGTTCATCCAACAGCATGACTCTTCTCACGCGGCCTGTACAGGCACCACGGTTCCTCCGCCATGTAATCCCCGTGGTAGTAATATGCGCGGGCCCTGCAGCCGCCGCATACGTCCTGGTACTCGCACACGCCGCAGGCGCCGCTATATGCGCGTGTGCGCAGCCGGACAAAGACCTCGGCGGTGCGCCAGATGACGTCGAACGGCGTCTCCCGGATGTTTCCGGCCACAACTTCCAGGTAGGCACAGGGTTGCACGTTCCCCACCGGGTCGATAAGACAGTAACTGAGGCCTGCCAGGCACCCGCGGGTGTATTTCACCGGGATCCCCAGCTGGCGCGCAATGCGCATGAACTGCGGCGCACAGGTGGGCTTAACCTCGATATCGACCGTCTGCTGCTTCTCCAGCAACCGGCGCAAAAGACGCTCGTAGGCCGCCGCGCGCAGGGTGGTGTGCTCGATCTCGACCGCCCGGCCGGTGGGCACCAGGAAGAATACGTGGTGGCCCCGCGCACCCAACCGGACGGCCAGGTCGGTCAATGCCTCTACCTCGTCGTAGTTCCAGTCCATCACCGTTGTGTGCACCTGGAAGGGCAGTCCTGCTTCCGCACAATAGCGCATGCCGGCCACCGCCGCCTCCCACGCGCCGCCGGTACGCCGAAAGCGATCGTGCGCGGCCGGGTCGATACTGTCGAGGCTGATGCCCATCACCGCCGCGCCTGCTTCCTTGAGCCGGCGTGCAACGGCGGCGGTAATAAGCGTGCCGTTCGTCCCAAAGACCGGGCGCAGTCCTTTCCTGTGGGCGTGGGCAACCAGTTCGTAGATATCTTCACGCAAAAGCGGCTCGCCGCCGGAGAAGATAAAGATTTTGAACCCTGCCGCGGCAACGCGGTCAATAAGCGCCTTGGCTTCCCCGGTATTCAGCTCTTCCTGACGCGCGGCACCCGCGTCACGGTAACAGTGGGCGCAATTCTGGTTGCACGCGTTGGTGGTGTTCCAGGAAACCAGCAACCGTTACCCCTCCCTTAGCCAGCGGGCCACAGCCGGCGCAAAATAGGTAAGAATCATGTCCGCCCCGGCACGCTTGATGGCGGTGAGCATTTCCAGGACGATGGCCCGCTCGTCCACCCAGCCGCGTTCCGCCGCAGCCTTCACCAGGGCGTATTCCCCGCTGACGTTGTAGGCGGCGACGGGCACGTTGAAGGTTTCGCGCGCCCGCCTTATAACGTCCAGGTAGGCCAGCGCCGGCTTCACCATAACGATGTCGGCGCCTTCCGCGATGTCGAGCTCGATCTCGCGCATTGCTTCGCGTGCGTTCGCCGGGTTCATCTGGTAAGCGCGCCGATCCCCATAACGCGGCGCCGACCCGGCGGCTTCGCGGAAAGGGCCGTAAAAGGCGGATGCGTATTTGGCCGCATACGAAAGGATGCCAACGTGCCCGTAGCCCCTGTCGTCGAGCGCATCCCTTATGTAACCTACGCGCCCGTCCATCATATCCGAAGGGGCTACCATATCGGCCCCTGCCCTGGCGTGCGAGACCGCTGTCTTCGCCAGCAGCTCGAGTGTTTCGTCGTTCAAAACTATACCGTCCCGCGTGACGCCGCAGTGCCCGTCCAGAGTATAGGCGCAGAGGCACACATCCGTAATCACGAGCAGGTCCGGGTAAGCCTCCTTGATGGCCCTCACGGCCAGCTGCACCTCGCCCTCGGGGTCGTACGCCCGGGTTGCCGCGGCGTCCTTGTGTTGCGGCACCCCAAAAACGATAACGGCCGGTATGCCAAGGGCGACAATCTCTTCCAGGTGCTGGAGCAGCAGATCCACGGAAAAGCGGTAAACGCCCGGCATAGCCTCGACGGGCTGTTTCACCCCTTCGCCCGCCGTAACAAAGACCGGGTAGATAAGATCGGTTACCGCGAGCTCCGTTTCCCGCACAAGGGCTCGGACGGCCTCGCTGGACCGCAGCCTGCGCATTCTCGTCCGCGGGAACATCCCCTCCACCCCTTTGCTCAAGATGGCCGGATTTCTTCATCCGTCAGGTAGCACCCCGGGTCGGGAGCCCAGAAATCCCCATATGCCGCCTCCGCCCGGGCGCGGAAATTGCCGTTACAGATGTCAAGCCAACGGCAGGCCGCGCACCGTCCTTTCAGGAAAGACCGCCGGTTGCGCAGAGCTGTCAGCAAAGGATGGGCGCCGTTTCGCCAGATCTGGGCAAAGTCTTTCTCCCTTACGTTGCCCAAAACGTGCCCGCGTGTAAACTGGTCGGGGTAAACGTTGCCCTGCCAGTCAACGGCACCGATGGCAATCCCGCTGCGGTTGCCGCCCGACCGGCGCAACCACGTGTAAACCCGGGCAGCCTTTTCGGGGTCCGTTTTGGACAACTTGAGGTAAATATACGCCGCGTCGGCGTGGTTATCAACCGTGAGCACCTCTTTGCCCAAACCACGACGGCAGAAATCCTCAGTACGGGCAATGATTTGGTCAAGAACCCGCCTTTTTTCTGCCGGATCGAGATCCCTGTCCCGGAGAGTGGCCCCCCGGCCCGTCCAAACCAGATGGTAAAAACAGACCCGCGCAATTCCCTCGCGCTCCACCAGGTCAAAAATGGCCTCGATGTCACGGTAATTATCCCTGGTTATAGTAAAACGGAGGCCGACCCGCTGGCCGACCGCCATGCAGTTACGGATTCCTTCGAGGGCAGCATCAAAAGCACCGGTAATACCACGCATCCGGTCGTTGACCTCGCGCATGCCGTCAAGGCTGATGCCCACGTAACTCACGCCGGCCTGCTTCAAGCGCCAGGCGCTATCGCGCGTAATCAGGGTTCCATTTGTGGAAACCACCGCCCTGATTCCCCTGCTGCGAGCGTAGGAAGCAAGCTCCAAAAAGTCCGGCCGGAGAAGAGGTTCCCCACCGGAAAACAGCAGCACGGGCACGCGCGCCGCCGCCAGCCCGTCGATGAAGCGCTTTGCTTCGCCGGTGGTGAGTTCGCCGGTATCCGTATCGGCAGTAGCGCTGGCGTAACAGTGCCGGCAGCGCAAGTTGCACGCCCTGGTCGCGTTCCAGACCACAACCGGCCCCGGCGGCCGTCCGCCGGTGTACCGCAGGGAATCACCGCTCTCTTGCTGTCCGGAAAGCATCTTGGAAATGCTAAGCAAGCGTATGCCCTCCCGTAAAGTACCCGCAAATGGCTTCTACCAGCCCGTCGACGGTGTAGCGCCCGGCCTCCACGTCCACCTGGATCCCGTACGCCCGCGCCGTGCTCGAA
>DMDP01000060.1 GCA_003445475.1 Peptococcaceae bacterium
GAGCGCGACCCCGGAAGAAGCCGACCTGATGGAACGCGCCATCGAGGAAGACGGTAGTCAGGTATCACCTTATTCAGGTATAATAAAGCAAAACAGAATTGCAGAATTACGGTAAGGATGTGATAGCGGTGGAGAAGCAGGAAGTCATCCAGCAGGTGCAGAAGCGAATGTTGGTGAGTATTGGCCAGGTGGCCAGGAAGCTCGGCATCAAAGAAGGTGACTATGTGCGGGTGGAAATCGGGGAGGACGGGGCGAGCCTTCGGATTGTCCCCGTCGCCTGGCACTTGAAGGAGCAGGAGTATTTTTGGAGCGACGAATGGCAGGGCAGGATCCAGAGGAGCCTTAAAGACCTTGAGGAAAGGCGGTTCCAGACGCACGAAACGGTGGAAGACCTGGTAAAGGAACTGGAAAATGCCGCGGATCGTAAGAACCGATAGTTTTTTAGAGCAGTTCTGCGAACTGGGCAAGGAATACCAGAAACAGGTTATGAAGACGTTGCGTCTATTGGGGGACAACCCCAAACATCCTTCCCTCCGGGTACACAGAATAAAGGGGACTCCTTTCTGGGAGGCGTACGCGAGCAAAAGTATCCGGGTCATCTTCCAGCAGGAAGGCGATACCCTTATCCTGTTAGCCTGCGGTCACCATGATATTCTGAAAAGGTATTAAGCACTGATTGCCGGCATCATGGCCCCGGAAGAGGCCGAACTGATGGCGCGCCATCGAGGAAGGCCATGAACGGAACTTTTTTCGGCGCGGCGGAGGCTAGCCGGCTTCATCCGGCGCCGCGGTCACATCCGCCAGCAGGGCGATTTTCACCCCTTCCACCTCCGCAGGCAGCCTGGAATCGTTCGTAAGGAAGATCTTCGCGCCCCTTTCCGCGGCCGTTGCCAGGTGAACGGCATCGGGCGTGCGCACGGAGGGGTGCCTGGCCCGAATGCTTGCGCAGCGGACCGCTATCCCCACGGTGAGCGGCACTATCTCCAGGTTGGGGTAGGAGCAAAGAAGTGCCAGGTATTCGCCGCAAGCATCCTCCCTGTCGAGCGATTTGGGGCGGACGAGCAGCTCCGCGAGGGCGAGCGTGGAGATGACAGCCCGGAACGCCCCCTGCTCCAGAGGCCGGAAGATCTCGTTTCCGAGTTCACGCGCCAGAGGGTTTCCCTCAAGGTAGTAGATCAGACAACTGGTGTCGAGGGCAATGACTTTTGCGCGGGACGCGACGTCTTTTAGCTTTCCCAAGAAGCCCTTTCCTCCTCGAGGTATTTTTCGGGGCTGGTGCCCGCCCAGATGTCGCGGTGCAAGCCCAGAAGACGGTCCGCGTAGCTCTTTGGTTTGGGCACGAGGATTACGGTGTTTCCCAGGGTCAACGCCAGGAGTTCGTCTCCTTCGGAGACGCCGAGGGCTTTCCTCATCTTGAGGGGAAGAACCATCTGGCACTTGGACCCCAGGCGAACGGTTTCAATCGTAGTCACCGGCGTCACCTCTATGGCCTGAAATATAGTTATCAAGTCTGAATTATAGTCATCAAGTTGGAAAATGTCAAGAATCTTCTTCCTCCACCATCCTGACTAAAAATTTTTGCTCCCCCCGGAACTTTTTCCGGCGGGGCGTTCGGCGTTAGGCTTAAGGGGATGGACCTCTGGAATCCGTTGGAAGTTCGACGTTCGAGGTTGTGCTGGTGTGCCATGCGCTGGCTTGACAGCCACTCCGGGCAATTATAAAATACGATTCGGTAGCAGAAAAAAACTTAAAAACGTTAGCTTTAAGAGCAGATTCTCTCGGATAGAAAAAGAAAGGAGGCGCCTCGATGTTTGATGTAGCTGAAATCAAGGCCGCCATAGAAAAGCTTCCGGAGAGCGACTTTGTCCAGTTGAGGAAGTGGTTTTGGGAAAAAGACTGGCAGAAATGGGATAGACAAATTGAAGTGGACTCAGATGCCGGAAAGTTGGATTTCCTGATTGAAGAAGCATTCGATGAAAAGAGTAAGGGACAACTCAAGGAGTTTTGAATGAATCGGACTACAACCCGTTTCTGGAAGTGCTTTGCAAACCTGCCAGAACCTGTTCAAAACGTAGCGAAAAAGAGCTTTGAACTCCTTAAAACTGACCCTTCGCATCCCTCCCTTCATTTCAAGAAAGCCGGCAAGTTTTGGTCAGTTCGAATCGGGCTTAATTGCAGAGCGCTTGCGGTAAAGGACGGCGAAGATTTTATCTGGGTTTGGATTGGAACGCATGACGAATATGAGAGAATGCTAAAAGGAAACTGACCGTTGCCTCAGAAAATCCCTCGCTTCGCCGCCCGCTTTTCCTTCCCCTTTAAAAACTTCCCTGGGCTGCCTCAATAATCACAGGTTCAATGCTTTCGTTATTATCCAAGCTTTGGGTTCCTCCTTACTAAGGCTGCTACCAACCACCTCCGCAGGCAGCCTGGAATCGTTCGCAAGGAAGATCTTCGCGCCCCTTTCCGCGGCCGTTGCCAGGTGAATGGCATCGGGCGTCCGAAAAATTTTTGCTCCCCCCGGAACTTTTTCCGCTTTCCGGTTGTCTAATTAATCAGGTAGTGGAGGGCACTTCCGGCAGTGGAGGAATTTCTGCCCGGCAAAGCAGGAATTCCGCCACCGGAAGTAGAATATACCATTTCCGCTACCGAAAACCACCGGAAGGGGGGATGCACCGCCGTAAAGGGACGGCAACCCGTGAAGAAGCGAAGCACCTTCCACCCGGAGCGGATAGCTCCACCACTTTAACACTCTCACAAGGAGGGAAAATTAGTGACGCACAAGCGCAAACTGCGCGGCATCGCCATCCTCATCACGCTGGCGTTCCTCTTGAGCCTCCTGCCGGCGGGCATGGCGAGCGCGGCGACGGGGTATACGGCGCTCACCAAACCTACCGTCGGGGACGGCGACTGGGTTACCCTGGGCACGGTCATCGCCGAGGTACCCGTGGAGGCCCTGAGCGGCTCGGACACGGTTGTTCTGAGTCTCCCCAGCGGCTTTAAGTTTTACGACGGGGACGCTAATGTAACCGTTTCGGGTGATACCTACGAACTTCAGGGTAGCCTCGGCGGTCATGTGAAGGTTTCAGCTCCCGATTATGTTGGAGGCAAAAAGAACGGCATCAAGGACGTGACGGAATTTAACGTCGTCGCGCTGTCCAAGACCCAGTTGCAGATTAAGGTGACTGGCGCGAGTGAGACTAGCCCGGACGCTGCGTTCCTGAAGATCGAGCTTACCTCGGTCTACGTGAAGTCCGGCTTCACCGGGGACATCACGCTGACTGCCGACGCGCCGAGCACCTCGGCATTCCCGGACGGTAGCGTGGTCGTGGGGCGGGCTTCCGCCGGCGATGTAACCATCAGCGTGACCGACGACCAGACTTCGAACAGTGACTTCGAGGTAACCATCCGCATCAAGGAGAGCCGGGCGGGCTCCCTGAAGGACAAGAGCGACAGCATCAAGCTCATCCTCCCGGACGGCTTCGTTTGGGATGACTCCGTTGCAGCAAATGATCCAGACGTTTATACCCAAATTTGGGGTACGGATGTTCTCAACGATTGCGGTCTTTCGTTCAGCTACGATGACGAAGAGCTGAAGATCGGCCTGACGAACACGACGACCAGCGCGCTCGGTGGCGCGGCCTGCTTCGAACTCACTTTGGCCTTCTACGTTGACGACGAGAGCCGGGCGAAGTACGGCGAGGTCACAGCCAAGGTGAGAGGTTCGTCGAGCATCTCGCCGTCTGAGATCGTCGTGGGCACCTACGGCGACTTCGGCGTGACCATAGAGGCCGACGATCCGACGGTGGAGGTCTTTGCCGGTCTAAAGGATCAAGAGGTCAGCGACATTGTCATCAAGGAGTCCCTTAAGGGGAGCCTCATCGACGGGCGCACCGTTCTGCTCACGCTGCCGGCCAACGCGCGGTGGAACGAGGTTAACGGGCAGGTCCCTTATGATGAGTTGAGACTTAACGACGCGGTTTGCGACTACGACAACGGCGTGCGGCTCGTCTTTAAGGGTCTGACTGGCACCAATAACCGTACTTTGAAGCTTGCGGTTGATGGTGACTCTAGTGACAACGACGCGGCGGAGCTGACCATCGAGGACATCACCGTCAACCTCGAGGCGGGCGTGACCGGTGACCTGAAGGTTCAGGTATCCGGCAGCGCGGGCCTGAGCGGCGAGATTACCATCGCCAAGGTGCTGGCGCCCGTTACGGCCACGGCCAACGTGACGGACGTCAAGCTCGGCCTGTCGGGCCAGGCGGCCGGTGACATCACCATCACCGAAACGAAGGCCGGCGCGATACTGGAAGACTACACATACACGAATGACGACGGCGATGAAGTCACAGTAGCTGCCGAGATCGTGCTGGATCTGCCCGATGGGGTTAAGTTCACTGTTCTGCCGAAGGTCGAAGTCGTGAGTGGTGACCTCAAGATCGATGCGGCGAACGTCAAGCGGGCCAACAATGACAACGAACTCGTGATCCCGATTGACAACGACAGCAACGAGGCCAGCACGATTAAGATCAGCGGCATCCAGTACACCCTCGACCGCACCGTGCCGGAGGGCGACCTCCAGGTTAAGATCAAGGGCACGGCCCTTGTGGAGACCGGCGGTACTTGGCCGAACAGCACAACGGCGGCCAAGGTCGTGAACGCGAAGGTCGTCACCCCCGCGCCCGGCGAGGTCAAGGGCACCGCGGTGCTGCAGATCGGCAGCACGACGATGAAGGTCAACGGCGTTGACGTGGAGATGGACGTCGCCCCGTACCTGAAGAACAGCCGGACCTACGTCTCCGCCCGGTTCTGCGCCAACGCCCTCGGCATTGACAACAACAACATCATGTGGGACGGCGCGACCAAGACGGCGACCATCATCGCGGGCGCGAAGGTCATCCAGCTCAAGGTTGGCAGCACCGTGATGGTTATCAACGGCGCCAACATCCAGATGGACACCGCTCCCGAGCTGGTGCCGCCCGGACGCGTGATGCTGCCGATCGGCTGGCTGGCCTGGGCGCTCGGTGCGGAGACCTCCTGGGACAACGAGACCCAGACCGCCACGCTCGAGCTGTAAGGCTTGAGCCGATCCCAAGAGCCCGGGTTTAACCACCCGGGCTCTTTTACATGTCGTGTGCTTTTCACGGTTGTGCTGGGGAGGGGCTATTCATGGTGCGGCTGAGAAAGCATCTTCCACGCTTGACGGCGATTCTGGTTGTGCTCGCCATCATCCAGGTATTGTGTGTCCCTGGCGGTGCCGCCGGTGCACCGCCCCAGGGACGGGCGGTGCCCAAGCATCTCGGTGCAGAAAGGACCCCGGCCTTTGTACCGGGCGAGGTGATCGTCAAGTTCAAGGACGAGGAGGTGAAGGGTAAATCCTGCGCGGCGGCCGCGGTGGACTTCGCAGCGGCGCACGCTGCTTTAGGTCTGGCGCCGGCGCGGACGCTACCGCACGGGGCGGTACTCTTCAAAACCGCGGCGGACGTGCCCCAGGCCGTGGCGGAGCTGAAAAGAGACCCGCGGGTGGAGTACGCCCAGCCGAACTTCGTGTTCCGGGCTGCTCTGCCGAACGATCCCCTTTTGGGCATGCAGTGGGGGCTTACCGATGCGGTTTACGGCGTGGGGGCGGAGCAGGCGTGGCAGTACACGCAGGGGTCGCCGGGCGTCGTTGTGGCCGTTCTGGACAGCGGCGTGGACTACAACCACCCCGACCTGGCGGGTCGGGTGGCGAAGGGATATGACTTTGTGAACAGCGACGGTGACCCGATGGACGACAACGGCCACGGGACGCACGTGGCGGGCATCATCGCGGCTGTAACCAACAACGATGAAGGGATCGCCGGGATAGCACCAGGCGTCAAGATTATGGCCGTGAAGGTGCTGGACGCCGCGGGAGTCGGTACCACGAGTACAATTGTCTCTGGCATCGACTACGCCGCGCAGCACGGGGCCAGGGTGGTGAATATGAGCTTCGGCTCATACGAGTTCGACCGGTTACAGTACGACGCCATTAAAGCCCACCCGGAAATTTTGTTCGTCGCTGCAGCCGGAAACGGTGGTCCCGATGGGGTTGGAGATGATAATGACAAGACACCTGTTTATCCGGCTAATTACTGTAAGGAAAACCTCGTAGACGGCACAACTTACCCCGCCCTCCCCAACATCGTGAGCGTGGCGGCGCTGGCCGAATCGCGTTCCAATCCGGGCTTCCTGGCCGGGTTTTCCAACTACGGTGCGAGTTCTGTTGGTCTGGCCGCTCCCGGGGAAAACATCATGAGCACCGTCCCTGCGCCGCCAGCAGACGGCGGGGTGGCCCTTGCGGTTTACGACGCGGTTTACGGGTACAGGGTTATGTTCTGGGGTTTCGGGGCGGAGGATCTGGCCACGCCTGAGGCGGTCTACGACAGCATCGTCCGCACCGTCTACGGTTTTTTGGGGATCACCCCTGCCGAAACGCAAACAAAGCCCCTGCTCTTAGTGGACGACGACCAGAGTGGGACTTACGGTACGCCTCCGGACGATTTCACTCTTCTCGATGTAAGTTCATACTACTGTAATGCCCTCAGCATCGCCGGCTACGTCTACACTCTCTACACGGTGCGGAACGGTGATAACGGCCCGGCTGTGGACGCCACCGTGTACAGCGGTGTTGTCTGGTTCACGGGGCATGCCTGGTGCAGCGACCCCGGTACGGGTAAGCTACCAAATCTCACTCTAAGTGACCGGGATCGTCTGGCGCAGTACTTGAAAGCTGGCGGCAGACTGTTCCTTAGCGGCGCGGATGCGGGCTGGTTGATTGACTATACCGACTTCTACACGGAATACCTACGCGCCCGCCTTGTGAACGAATGGCAGGGACCAAGCGTTCTAGAAGGAGTCTATGAACCGTTCACCGAGAGCACTTACCGGCTCAGCCCGTTTAACGTTCTCGACCCCCGCTGGATCGACATCTTAGCCCCTAACGGGGACGGTGCGAGGACGGTTCTAAGTTATCTCCCCTACGAGGCCTGGTCCGGCACCTCCATGGCCGCGCCCTTTGTCTCCGGGGCGGCGGCCCTGGCCCTCTCCCTGCGGGGCGACCTGCCGCCCGCTCAGGTAATAGGCATTCTCAAGGACCAGGTCACGCCTCTGCCCGCGCTCGCCGCTAAAGTCGCCTCCGGCGGCACGCTGAACGCCGCCACGGCGCTGGCCTATGTGAAGTCGCTGCCCCTGCCCGGCGGCGGAGGCGCAGGCGGCGGTGGCGGTGCCGGCGGGGGTGGTGGCGGCGGTGGTGTTGCGCCGCCGAAGGAAGAGGAGTGGCCGGGCGTGGCCGAGATCACCGCTACCGGAACAAAACAGACGGTTAGCGTCCTCGACGGCCGGGTGACGCTTGACATCCCGGCGGGCGCGCTGCCGGAGGGCGCGAAAGTGACGGTTAAGCTGGTGTCCGAAACGGCGGAGAACGCGCCCGCGGGCGCCGTGGCGGCGAGCCCGGTGATCTCCGTGGAGGCTACCGCGCCGCCGGCCAGGCC